>JAKAKQ010000187.1:5344-9012 GCA_021813425.1 Nitrospirota bacterium | reverse complement strand
ATATTCAAATGAGGCTCAAAGAGTTCAAAGGTTGCAGGGGTTCCTGTCTTCAAACAAGTGCAGCTTGGGCATCCTTCGGGAGGTTTTTCAGTGCCGTGGTAATATTTAAAACATTTCTTATCCTCTGTTGTTTGCATGAAAGGCAGGCCGAGGATTTTTTCAGCAGACTTATTGGAGCGTATGATATTCCAGTCCCTGTCATGTACGGTGACCATGTCGGTGATACTATTGAATGTCTCTTCCCATTCCTGTGAGATCTGAAAGATCTGCTCTTCCATTTTTTTGCGTTTTGTAATGTCGTTTAATATTCCTAAAATGCCGATGACCATGCCTCTGGCATCCATCAGAGGCGCAGTCGAAAGACTAACGTCTATAAGAGAGCCGTCCTTCTTCCGGCGGCGTGTCTCGACATTGCTGAATGATTCTCCTTTCAGCACTCTGTCAAGAAAAGCGCGGAACTCTTCAAGCTTATCTTCAGGTATAATCGGGTTAAGCCGGCCTGTTACTTCCTGTTCGCTCCAGCCGAATATATTTTCAGCTGCAGGGTTCCAGATTAGAACGTGGCCCCCTGGGTCGACAACTATAATGGCCAGGGGGGACGCATTGATAAAAGATTGAAGGGCCTTTGTGGTTTCTATCAGTTTCTCTTCAGCCTTCTTACGCTCGGTGACATCGTTTACAAGTACGATTTCTGCACGTTTCCCGGCAAAGGTCAGTGTATGGGAGGTAATTTCTACATAGATAATCTCTCCGTCTTTTTTCCTGTGTCTCCATATACCGGCTTTATCAAACCCTTTTGTTACCCTCGATATATTTTTAAGAAGGGCTGGAATATCTTCCAGAGGACGGATATCTTTAATAGTCATGGAAAAAAATTCCTCTCTGGAGTATCCATATTGGATAACTGCCGCATCATTGACTGCAAGGAAAGAAAGCGTTTCAATGTCATAAACCCACATTGGGTGAGGATTACTTTCAAACAAAAGACGGTATTGCTCTTCGGATTCCCTTAAGTCCTTCTCCACTTTTTTAAACTCTTCTACCGATTTCATCGGTCTGACAACCCAGTAAAATATCATTACTGAAGCGGCAAGGCTTAATATCATTGTATCGATCAGGTTGATCAAAACCGGGGGGATAGACCTTTCGATATGTATCAAATTGAAGGTCAGCATGATAAGCAGTTCGGCTGCAGCAATTGCTCCAATCAATTTCAGCCCGATTGCGGCATATCCGGTTCTGAATTTATGGAACACGGCGTCTACTCAAAGGAAAATCGACAGGGTTATTCAGCATCATACAAAACCAGCGTATCACCAAATATCTTCATTGTCAAAGCTTATTCAGGCAGTGAATTTACCGGATAAATTCCTTCAGCGCATCTTCATATTTCATCGGTGCAAAGCCGAAGTTATTTTCTACGGTATTAAGGTCGGTGATATTGTCCTGCTCAAGAAGCCTTAACTGGTCTGAAGTGACAGGCGATGAGGGCAGAACTTTTTCGAAGATAGCAGCGCCGAGCTTCATAAGCCCCATTGGTATTATAAAGGACGGTCTGTCGTGCCCCATTGATTTTGAGAGCTTTTCAACTATCTCTTTATAGGAAAGATGTTCGGGACCCCCTATCTCATAGGCCGAAATAAATTTGTCGGGGTTGTCTATAACCTTTCCCAGACATTTCAGCCAGTCTTTTATGTAAATCGGCTGAAACTTCGATTTTCCCTCACCGGGTATCGGCAATACAGGGGATATCCTCAGCATATCGACAAGTTTTTTGGTAAAACCATCCCACGGGCCTATGATAAGAGAAGGCCTGAATATTGTATATTTAAGGCCGCTTCTCTTAACAATATCTTCAGCCTCGGCCTTTGTCTTTAGATAACCAGACCATGAATTTATATCGGCTCCGAGCGCGGACTGATAAAAAAAATGTCTGACACCTGCCCTTTTAGCCTCATTTACAAGGTTTGATGTACCGTCAATGTGGATTGATCCGAAAGTCGCTTTTCCCTTTTCCTCGATGATACCTACAAGATGTATCACAAAATCTTCTGGCTGAAGGATCCCTTTCAGAGTATCGGGAGTTGTTATATCACCGTGAATCACTTCCACACCCTTTGCAGAAAGTGATCCCTTTGCCTTTTCAGAACGCGCAAGGCATTTTAATTTATGGCCTTGTGAAAGGAGATAATCTACAAGATGCCCGCCTACAAAACCTGTTGCGCCTGCAATGAAGATATTCATTTATAAATGCCTCATAAGTAGTTTGTCATTCCCGCCTGCCGGGAATCCTTCTTTAATTTGGGAATGATTCCGGACGAGCCGGAACGACAACACAAAAACTTTTAATCACATATTGATTTTGCAATGGTTAAATCTACTTACCAATGAGTTCAGAAAATTTCTTGAACGACTCCCTTTCTATCTCTACATGTATGTCATTCCCGTGAGCATCCATGGTCACTATCGCAGGGAACCCTTCAACCTCGAACAGCCACATCGCCTCAGTCGGTCCGAACTCATCAAGCTTCCATACATCCACTACGTTTTTAATCCTGTCTGCAAGATAGACTGCAGCGCCTCCGATCGTGTGGAAATAGACACAGGCATTTTCTTTTAATGCGTCAAGTGTTTTTTTACCCATACCGCCCTTCCCCATTATCCCTTTTATATTGTATTGCTTTATTACTGAGGCCTCATACATCTCGACACGCATGCTTGTTGTGGGGCCTGCGGATATTACCCTGTATCCACTATTTATCTTTTTCATTATAGGACCGCAATGGTAAAGGACAATGCCTGATAAATCAAAAGGCATGTCCTCTTTGCGCGGTTTATTTTCGATCAGATATTTGTGGACTTTGTCCCTCCCCGTTATTATTTTCCCGTTAAGCAATACCATATCCCCTGCCTTAAGGGACAGTACATCTCCCGGGGACATCGGGACATTGAGCTTTATCTGTTCTACCATATCAGCCTTCCCCTTCTGTTTGCCCAGCAGCTTAAAGAGACATCAATGAAATAGGAAGCAGGATGCCGGTGATTAACGCCTATTTTAACGCCTATTGCTGTTGTCCTGCCCCCGAGTCCCTGGGGTCCTATGCCGAGTTCATTAATATCAGCCAAAAGCCTTTTTTCGAGCTTATCGATTTCATCGATCTTGTTAATATCATTCAGCTTGCGCATCAGCTGTCCCTTTGCAAGCCTTGTGACCTGGTCTTTTGATGCGCCTATACCGACTCCAACTATATAAGGAGGGCATCCCCTTCCCTGTGCCTTCTGCACGGCATCCAGGATGCATTTCCTTACACCTTCAAAGTCCCGCTGGGCATTTAACTCTTCTACAGGCAGTTTATATATCTGCCCTGCATTTTCCGAGCCTGCGCCCTTCAACATCAGATCTATAGTAAGAGTGCTGTTTAAGGTCTCTTCTAAATATACGATCGGAAAGCCTGCCCCCGTATTGTCCCCTGAATTTTTATCGCTCACGATATCAACGGCATTAGGTCTCAGAGGAACTTTCTCAGTGGCGATCCTGGTTGCCTCGATAATGGTGTTCTGCAAATCAAGATGGCTAAGGCCTGCAGGCACTTTCACAAAAAAAACCGGGACCCCTGTATCCTGACATATTGGTCTCGATGTTTCTCTTGCCTGCTTTATATTATCAA
>JAKAKQ010000187.1:0-5334 GCA_021813425.1 Nitrospirota bacterium | reverse complement strand
AATCCCGAGAGACGACCTCGCGTTTGAGCCCTCTAACTCATAAGGAAATGCGATCCTTATCGCCTCTTCTATGTCAGGTGGGATGGAAGTGGCAACCTTTTTATACAGCTCAACGATTCCGTCACGAAGTCTCAGCAAGTCTTATCCTCAATTTCTTCAGATAATCAACATGTTTGAGTTCCTGTTCCATCATCTCCTTGAAAACAACCCTTGCATTGCTGTCAACTGCACTTTCTGACAGCTTCCGATAGAGATTGTAGGCCTTTCCTTCTATCTCGAGTGCAATTATCAGTGCACCCATATCGTCTATAAAATTATACTGTTCCAATTTCGCCTCAAGCTCCTTTACCGGTATGCCTGCCTCGGTGACAGGTGATGCTGTTTTATTACTGAACTCCTCAAAGCCCTTTATATCCCTGTCATCCTGCACAGACTGGTAGAGGAACTGGATATATTCCATATGCCTTTCTTCCCAGTCAGAGAGTTCCTTAAAAGTCTTCTTTGCCTCTTTATCTATTGACTTTAAAGAAGCCTGTGCATAGAACTCATTTGTCCCTTTTTCCATCAAATATGCCTCGATCAGTGCCTGTATTAAACCTTCCTTGCCTGTTATCATATGACGCTCCTTGTTATATTATAATTTTACAAATAAAAATCGTTTATTCAGCTTTGACGGCTTTGCAAAAGTGTCATTGCGAACGAAGTGAAGCAATCCCGCTGTTGAAGCTGAGAGATTGCCACGCCCGACAAAGCTGGACTCGCAATGACAGGCAGCTACGTAACAGATGTCAAGACTATTATGAGACTGTTAGCATATACGATATCATGTATATATGGTCTTTTATATACATAGTAGCATTTAAACACTTCCTGTCAAGAAAAAATATTTATTTAAATAAAATATTTACAAAAACTTAATTTTATGCTATTTTTGCACTATGGGTCTTTTTATAGACGATAATCAAACCAGGAAAAGCATCATCCATCTCCTGAAAAAAAGCGGCGGGATGTCTATCGATGAACTAAGCAAGGATATAAGCATTACTCCCATGGGGATAAGACAACACCTGCTTTCACTTGAGAAAAAAGGTATCGTAACTTATACAGCAAAAAAACACGGGATCGGAAGGCCCGGTTTTATCTATCAGCTGACTGAAGCAGCCGATGAACTTTTCCCGAAGTCATACGGAAGCTTTGCCATTGAAGTCCTCAGGGATATTGAAAAATACGATGGCAAGGATAAAATCGATAAAATATTCAGGTGGCGGAAAGAAAGACTTCTGAAATCCATGAAAGAGGCCCTGTCGGGAAAAGAAGACATCGACAGCATCGTGAACGGGCTAAAAAATATTCTCGAATCAGAAGGACACTTTGTTGACCTCAGCAGGCACAACGGTTCTTATCATTTGAAGCAGTATAATTGTCCCATAAACAAGATCGCACTCGAATTTAAATCTGTATGCAAACACGAGCTTCAGCTATACAGGGATTTAACCGGAAAGGATATAACAAAGATCCAGAGCCTATCCGAAGGAGATCCTTCATGCACATTTGTAATCCCTGTTGCATAGTAATTTTCGACCTACCTTATTCCCTTTAACGTATCAACAAGAAAATCTATATGTTTTTCAGTGTGAGCAGCACTAACAGTTATCCTGATCCTTGGCTCCTTGACAGCAGGTGGTCTTATTGCAGGTACGTATATACCCTTCCTGTATAAAGAGCCCGATAACCTCAAGGCTTCTTCGATTGTGCGTGTCCGCAAAGGGACAATCGGGGTTTTGCTTTCCATAATATCATAACCGGCATCCCTTATTCCTTTTATAAGCCTTTCCCTGTTTGTCCAGAGTCTCCTGAGCAATGAATGGTCAGTTTTCACCAATCTTAAGGCAGTAATGGATGCTGAGACAACGCATGATGGGAGAGCTGTAGAGAATATAAAACTCCGGGCTGTATTTGAAATCCATTCAATGATATCTTTACTTGAGGCAACGAAAGCACCGAAGGAGCCCATGGCCTTGGAAAAGGTACCCATCTGTATTATCCACGGTTCCGGTCTGATATTGAAATGGGAAAGTCCCCCCTTTCCATTTCCGAGGACGCCTGTGCCATGGGCATCGTCGATATAAAAAAGTATAGTGTCTTTTTTTTGATTTTCTTCCTTAAAGGCAAGGCACGTGTTATATATTTCCCTTAACGGCGCAATATCTCCTCCCATGCTGAAGACAGTGTCTGTAATTACTATCTTTCTTCTCCCCTTTGCTTTTGTCATTAATTCCTTCAGGTGAAAAACATCCTTGTGCCTGTATATTAATGTCTCTGCCCTGCTCAATCTGCATCCGTCTATTATGCTTGCATGGTTGAGTTCATCGCTGAAGATCGCGTCACGTTCTGAAGCGATTGCAGGGATTACACCTGTGTTGGCAGAGTAGCCGGAATTAAATACAAGGGCGGATTCAGTGCCCTTAAACCTTGAGACCTGTCTTTCGAGCCTTTCATGAAGGATCCCACCGCCCGCAATAAGCCTCGAAGCACCAGACCCGAATCCATATCTCTCGACAGCCTTTATTACAGCTTTAATAATTTCCGGATGATTTGCAAGACCGAGATAGTCATTAGAGGAGAAATTCAGGTATTTTTTCCCCTTAATACTGATAGTCGGGCCTTGAGTTGTTGCACGTGAGATTATTTGGCGGACAAGATTCTTATTCTTCAGCTTTTTCAGTTCTTTTTCAAACATAATATCGGTTTGTTCACCATTAACCCGGAACTCGCAACCCGGACCCCATTTACAATCAGTTCGATTTTAAAATCACCGGCTGCTTGTCCAGAGTCTTTTTTATCCTCTCGGTCCTCTGTTTTCCATTCTCAAGTCTTATAATTACTGTCTCTATTCCCTTTTCTGTATTTTCTTCGAATACCACCCTGCCTTTTGTAATTTCAATTACTTTTTGAATTCCTTTTTGCCGACCGCTGTTGGTTGATCGCTGATCGCTTTGCATCTCATCTCCAACCTTGATTATCTGCATCTTTCCATCAGGCATTTTGATTATCGCCCTCCCGTCCTGAGGGGAGATTTTCAGGAGCTGGATGGAGTCGATGGAGCTGGCAAAGACAGGTAGGCTGAATACAAATGTAAACAGAACACAGATTAACGCTGATATGAACAGATTGTAACTGCCTCTTCTGTATTGATTCGCATACATCGGTGTCCAATTCCGTCTGTATAGCTTTTTTATAATCATGGCAGATTGATCGCCTTTGTCTTATTCGCTGTCCACCATGTCTTGTACTCCGTCAGTTTTGCCTTGATGGCTGTGCCGTTGTTACTGTAAAGATAATTTGAGAGGAGATTCCTTTCGTCCTTTGCGCTGATGCCGTAGTATTTCTCTCTGTAATTGAGAAATACGGTCATATGATCAACAAGCTCCTTAAGCATGTCTTTCTGAGCAACCTTCCCAAGCTGAAACTGCATGTACCACTTGTCGCATAGCCACAGCCTTCTTTCCATCTCGTCTTTGATCCATTTTTCGTCGTGGGTTTTGTCCTTCAGATCAGCATCTGTAAGAGTAAAAGTCGATGGATGTTTTTGAAGATATGCTTGAATTACCTCTATTGGCTCGGGCTTTGTCCTCTGCAAATCAACATATTTGAGTTCGATCACTTTGTGACCGCTGACCCAGGTATAACTGCCGCCTCCCAAGCCCCAATAGATAAACTTGCTCCCTCCAATCTCTCTTATCTTTATGCCTGCACCAGATAGCCGACCTAATCGACCATCCGAATCGTCGTTATCTCTGTAACTATCTTCCACCTCATGCAACAGCCATTTGTCAGAGTCGGAACCGGCATGTTTGGTGACCTGGACTTCAACGCCTAAATCTGCGACATCACTTTCATAATCTGTCTCATACGTCATATCATCATGATCAAGATCAAAATGATCGGCTCCTGCAAGCTCACCCGGGGCGCTTCTCGTCGTGTACCCAGGTATTTGTATGATTTTCTTTGTCAGCGGATTCTTACTTTGTGTAATAAATTTGTAACTGCCTATATCTTGTAATATCAGATATTCCGTAACTGCGGCATAAACTAAGATTGGCAAGAATATTAAGAAAATACTGGCAAACGCAATTCTCGTAAACATTCTAATCTCCTTTTCATTGTCCAGAATATTGTGTCTTTATGATTTCGCTTATAATATCTTTTGCTTTCCAATTTCCTTCACATAAGCTGTTTGTGCAGACTTTCTGAATTACCGGATCAAGCTCGACTTTGTTTCCTCCAGGGTAAGCAACCACAAATGGCACATATGAATCTGAGGGGTTAAGACTACCATGCCACGATTTACAGGCCACACCTGATGTATAGCGGTTTTCTGCAATATCACTTGTGAAGTCTTTAAAGATCAATACTAAGTCTCCGCTTCGGTCCTGGCTATTTAATCCCGTTATTCTTTTAAATGCACTAATGTATTTGCCTGCGTCAAGAGTATTTTCTGCTATCATATCTGCATCAGCGCCTGTAATGTTGCCTATCGCATCAGTCTTGACCCCTTTAAATATTTTATAAACACCGTCTTCTCTTATTAAGATTGTATCGAGCGATGAAAGCAACCCTGACAACTTATCTCTTTCTTTTTTCTTCAAATCCACTCCATTTTCAGCCAGATAAGTTTTCAAGTATCCTGCAAGTTTACTAAGTCCCACTATATCTACATTCTTATCCTGCCAGCCGGCTGAGCCCTTCAAATATATATGAGACATCGGTCCGTTCAAGGCCGCGATAACATTTGCTTTGCTTATAGCAGACGTTGCCCCATAAGGTAGGTCAACTTGCTTCTTATCCTTAAAGAGCTTGGCTATTTCATTCGGCGCAAGCACCTTATATTGATCCCATCCGTTTTCGCCTATGCCCTTCATCATCTCCCCCAACTCCCATATGTGCAGGTTGTTGTTGGCGAGTTCTGGATATTGAACTTTTTTGTTTCCAAAACCTTTTACATTTAATTTACACGAGGCGTCTCCGAGCCAGGTTTTGACCACTGTCCCATTTTCATCTCTCTCTTCCAAGGCCATCTGTTCCGGCATCGCCGTATGCCCGTGATCCGCCGTGACGATGAATATTTTGTTGTCGAACTCGCCAACCTCTTTAAGTTTATCAACCACTTCACCCACTTTTGAATCGGTTACATTCTTAAAGAAATCTTTATATGCCCCCATTCCGCCGCCGTTTTTATCCCCGTGCGCCTCATGATCGAGACCCGCGAAATAGACGGTCGTTAATGCTGGGAACTTCTTTTTCATGCCTGAAGCAGGAGGCGTTGCCGGCAAG
>JAKAKQ010000030.1 GCA_021813425.1 Nitrospirota bacterium | reverse complement strand
AGAGCGCGCTCGATGAAAACTATAAGGGTTACGCGCCTTCAGAAGGCGACGAGCAGTTCAGAAAGACAGTGGCAAAGATTGAGAAGTGCAGGCCTGAGGACGTGTTTGTCGTTGCGGGCCTTACCGAGGGCATAGACTTCTTCTTCCATGCTTTTATAGGGTTCGGGGAAAAGGTGCTCCTTCCCAACCCTGTATATCCGCTTTACTTAAGCAAGGCAAAGCAGTTCGAGGGCGACAGCGTGTTCTACAGGCACGATGCGGACGGCCAGATAGACATAGGGAACCTGGCAAAGAAGATCGAGGGCGCAAAGGCGATAGTAATAATCAACCCAAATAATCCGTTGGGCTCGGTATATTCCGAAAAAAATCTTTCCGAAGTCGTTAAGCTATGCGCTGAATACGACGTCCCCATATTTTACGACGGATCCTACGACCAGCTTATATTCGAGGGCAAACCGGTGGACTTCAGGAAGATAGCCAGAGACGAGGTCCCATTCATATATGGAAGTTCGCTTTCAAAGGACTTCAGCTACCCTGGCGCAAGGATAGGATGGGTAACGTTCCACGGAGACAAGTGGTCGGAGGTCAAGAATGCCTTCTTCCTCCTGTGCAACCAGCGCCTTTCTGTGAACTGGGAGTATCAGAAGGCGGCTGCCGCAGCGATGGTAGACCCCTCATACCCTGCGTACATCTCAGACATGAGGAAGAAGCTCATGGAAAGAAGAGACACGTTTGTGAAGATTGCCGGGAAGCTGCCACTCTCATTCCCGGTCCCAAACGGTGCGTTCTACGCATTCATAAAGATAGAAACCCGGAAGTGGAGGAAGGATATGGAATTTGTGCGTGCTGCGCTTAAGGAAGGGGTCGTCTTCGTTCCCGGATCAGGATTCGGAAGGCAGGAGGACGGAGTATACTTCAGAACTACTTTCCTGCCCGAGCCGCATATCATAGAAGAGGCATTCAGCAAAATAAAACGTATATTGTGACACATCTGTCCAAAACAAGAATATTGTGTAAGCGGAATTATTTTGGACAGTACTAATATTTTGATAAATTTGATATCTTAGTCACAATTTCAATTTAACTAAGGAAACAGGATCCGCACTTGTCTCCGTCACCTTTACGCCAAAGTGAAGATGCGGGCCGCTCGACCTGCCTGTTGAACCGACAAACCCGACAATCTCACCTCGTGAAACAACATCCTCAGGTTTGACATTAAATGCTGACAGGTGCATATAAATTGTAAATATCCCATGCCCATGGTCGAGGATTATCGTATTGCCGCCGAAAAACAGTTCCTCTGCTAAAACAACCCTTCCCCTGTTTGATGCCTTTACCTCCTCGCCCTCTTTCCCCCTCATATCCGTCCCCTTGTGTATGCTGATCTTTTTCCTGTTGATTATCCGCTTTGTGCCGAATATGGTAGAGATATCATTTTCGAGAGGGAGCATAAAACTCCCTTCCCACAATCTGTCGGATGCCGTCTTCCATATTGTCTTTAGTCTTTCTGCCTCTCTTTCGACCCTCTTCATGTCTTCAGGGCTGAGAGTAACCTTATCCTCGGGGAGTGTCAAAAACAGTGTGGGGAAATTGATGCGCCTTACAACAAGTTTCAGGTTTAACATCTTTTTCCCGAGATGCAGTTTAATCCTGTATATACCCGGTCTCGTCTCAACATCCACAGCTCCGAGTGCAATAAAACAGCCCTCTCCGCAGCTGTTGAAGTTAAACTGTTTATTCTTTAAAACAGCAGCAGGAGGTCCCGCAGTTTTTATGCCTGTTATTTTTATTGAGAACACATCACCCGGTCTTATTTCCGAAGGCAGGATTTTTGCCTGAAAGGCATCCGCACAGGTAATAAATACAACCAGTATAGAAGGCAATAAACTTAAAGTTAATTTTATTTTCATTTACTAACACTCTCAAAATAATGACTGCATTGCTTTGTAAAATCCCTCCTATCCTCCCTTTTCCAAAGGGAGGGATAATACCCCTCTTTGGCAAAGAGGGGAGAGGGGAGATTTTCTATTTCATGTATGTTCAATTATGAGGCCATTAATAAATCATAGTTTAATCTCCATGCCCTGAGCAACTGCAAAGCATTCCAGATCAGATCCGTTCTCCTTAATTATCCGCTGACAATCCCGTACTATACTGTCAAGCGCTTCATCTGTCCTGTCCTGGTTGTGATGGAACAACCCGAACTTTTTCACCTTTGCCTCAAGTGCAAGCCTTAAAGCATCCTTATAAACACTGTGTCCCCATGATTTTGTTTTCTTGTATTCCTCTTCAGTATACTCGGCATCATGCATAAGAAGGTCGGCTCCTTCCGAAAAATCCAGATAGTCCTGATAGTCAAGGCCGCCAGGATGCTTAAAGGCAAATTCATTATCCGTCATAAAGACAAAACTCTTGCCGTCTTCAACAAATTTATAACCCATGCCCCTATTGGGATGACTCAAAAATATCGGGGTGATTGTCATGGATTTTATGGAGAAACTCTTTTTGCATTCCTCATGATAAGAAATATCAACCCTGGCATCGTCGAAATTTACCGGGAAGTTGGGGATAACCATTGTCTTCGATATTATCTGTTTTATGGAGTTCTGGGCGAATGGACAGCCGAACATGTTTATCCTGGTCCCCCTGAAATAGATGGGCTTAAAAAATGGAAACCCAAGTATATGGTCCCAGTGTGAATGTGTAAATATAATATTGAAATCGCGTCTTCCCTCATTAAGAAGTTTGTTGCCGAGTTGCCTGATGCCTGTGCCCGCATCAACGATTATTATCTCATCATCCCCTGTCCTTATCTCAAGGCAGGTAGTATCACCCCCGTATTTCATATACTCTTTCCCTGAAACAGGTACCGAACCTCTCGCACCCCAGCATCTGATTATCATATTCTCTCCTTAGACTGATACTTCCTGAATTTTACCCCGTTAGAAAGCTCCTCTGCAAGCTTCAAAGAGATCGGGCAAATTTCATTCTTCAATAAAACACTGGGGGTCTTCCACGAGAAAATCGTCTTTGCCCTTTGACTGTGAATAGGCATAAGCTATTGCCCTGCAGCCCCTGCATTGATTCCATCTGCTGCAGCTGCCGCATTTGCCTTTGTATTTCGATCTGTCCCTGAGCGAGTTTAAAACATCCGAGGTTATCCAGACCTCTCTTATTGAGTCTTTTTTAACATTCCCTATGGGGATATGCAGCCTTCTGCAGGGTGTAATCGTTCCATCAGGCAGGATCGTCAATCCCGATAAACCTGCTGCACAGCCGCCTGTCGGGAATGAGACCGATTTATTCCCTTCATTCGATGAAGACATCTGTGAGGCCACAGGGTCTCCGGTGACTATTTCAAGCCCGTTTGTCTTCAAGGAAAATATTTCCTTATAAAGTCCCCTCAACTTTCCCTTATCCAACATTTTATTCAGCATCCCGAACCCTCTGCCAGATGGTACAAGCCTTGAAAATCCAAGCTTCTGGACACCGACAGATGCCGATAGCGATACTATGTCCATAAAACAGCCTGCATTCATTTCAGAGAGGGTAGTATTAAGGGTTACCTTAATCCCTGCATCGAGAAGGTGCTCAACTCCCTTGATCGATGATGAGAAACTGCCCTTGCCTCTTATTGATTCATGAATCTCCTCAGCGCCCTCTATGCTGACCTGAACACCTTTAACACCAAGTTCAGAAAGTGTCCTTGCCTTTTCATTATCTATAAGAATCCCGTTAGAGAGAAGATATATTTCAAATCCCCTGTTGCTGATCTCCCTGAGGATCTCAAAGATATCCTTTCTCAAAAACGGCTCTCCTCCTGTTATACTGAAGCTCGGAGAAAAGGCGATACCATAGGCCTCAGCCCAGTCCTTCAGCATATCCGATGTCTCTGTTATAACATCTTTTATCCCGGACAGAGACATTTCGTCAGTTCTTTCCCCTGTCTGATAACAATGCCTGCATCTGAGATTGCACCTCTCGGTGAGATGCCATTGTATAAAAAACTCATGTGAATTTTGTATTGTCATATTAAATAAAAAACATAGGTCCTATAGGACACATAAGACTTATTATGTTGCAGGTGCAGCAAAAAAATGTTCCCTTTTTGCCCCACCTGCACTTTCGTTTCGTTGCCTGACCGGCAACTTCAGCTCTTTCAACCCTTTCATTTGTGGCATACCTTGCCAGGATTTTCCTTTACGGCATTCTTAAGACTGAACCAGAATGCGCTTTCCCTGACAAGAGCCTTTTTGCTCAATGTCTTTTTCATCCTGAATCACCTCCTTTCAGGGCATCTGCCCGATCAGGGACATATATAAAACCTCCCGTTGCATCCTTCATAATAGAGACTACTCTTTACAGAAATAACGTCAAGACCTTCGTCTTAAGAATTCCCTGAGCCTGTCAGTGCTGTAAATCGGTTCAAGACATACCTCTTTTATGCATGGAGTAACGCAGCCCTCATCATCAGCATAAACTATGCTCGTATACGGACTGGAAAAAGAAAGAGCCGTCTCAGCCAATTCGCTCGACGGCAGTGCCTGCAATGTCAGTTTGATCATGTGAAAATATTCATCGAGGGAACAGTAATAATATCCTGCATGAACACCCATATCTATTGCACTTCTGGAAAATATCCTTAATGCAGTTTCAGCATATTGATAATAAACGTCCTTTCCGGTCATGTAATAGAGCTTGAGCAGCAGTCTTATACTTACAGAATTTGCCGAAGGATGCGGGACATCTTCTATCCCTTTAAGCCTGATCCCGAGCAGGTCATCTCCTGTATCGAAAAAACCTCCCTCCTCTTTATCCCACAATTTTTTAATACACATATCCATAAGCTCATCTGCCTGATTAAGGTATGAATGTTCACCTGTGGCCTCATAGGCAGCAATCAATGCCTCAGTTATAAATATATAGTCGTCCAGCACTGCGTTGACACCTTCTGAGTGAAAAAGCTCATTATTTATAAAACGGAGATCTATTATTCTCTTAAGGCTCTTCAGAGCAAAATCTTTCAACCAGTTATCCTTCAAGACTCTGTAAGCCTTCAGACAGGCTGTTACAAGCATGCCGTTTAACGATGTATATAATGTCCTGTCAACAAAAGGGGACTTTCTCAGGTTTCTTTCTCTGAGTAACTTCCCTTTGCCTGAATAGATGATCTCAGTAACTGTCTTCAAATCCAATCCGAGCCTAACGGCAATATCCTCGGACTCCATCGCAACAAACAGGACCTTTTTTGAATTATCGTGGTGCATGGCGCCTCTTTCATGGAGCAGATGAAGGGACAAGACCCTATATTCCTCGGCATTCAACACCCCGCTGAAATCCCTGTCGGTCCATGTAAAGTATCCTCCTTCATCTTCAGGTGTAACATCAGCATCCTGGCTCGCGTAAAAACCTCCGTCAGCGTCAGAAAGCACATCCCTGATAAATGCGATTATGCCCTCGGCAACCTCCCTGAAATAGTCGTCTTTAAATACACAATAAGCATCGATATAATTTCTTAAAAGCCATGCATTGTCGTCAGCCATCTTCTCGAAGTGCGGGACGATCCATGCCTCATCAACTGAATATCTGTGGAACCCTCCCCTGATCTGGTCATGGAATCCTCCCTTTGCCATTGACTCAAGGGTCTTTTTTATAACATCACCGGCAGCTTCACTCCCGGTCAAAAAATATCTGTTTATCAGGAATTCGATTGCCCCCGGCATCGGGAACTTGGGAGATGCGCCGAATCCGCCGTTTTGAGGGTCATATTCCGAGAGTATATTTTTTATAGCGTTATCAATAATAGATTCGCTTACATCTTCCTTTAGCAGGGGTTTCGGTCTGAGGTAATCAACAAGTCTTTCGGTAAATTCAGTGACATCTCCCCTTTTTGTCTTATAAAAATCAGCCACACTCCTGAGTACATTCTTGAAACCAGGCCTTCCATGACCATCCTCAGGCGGAAAGTATGTCCCTCCGAAAAACGGCTTTTTGTCAGTGGTTAAAAATACGCTGAGAGGCCATCCTCCTCCTGACCCCATGGCAATGACAGCCTGCTGGTATCTCCTGTCTATATCAGGTCTTTCATCCCTGTCGAGTTTTATACATATAAAATTCTCATTAAGCAGGTCCACTATCTCTTCATTTTCAAAACACTCTCTTGCCATAACATGGCACCAGTGGCACCATATGGCGCCTGTGCTCAAAAATACGGGTTTGTCTTCCTGCCGCGCCTTTTCGAAGGCTTCATCAGACCAGGGATACCAGTCTATTGTCTGATATGCGGAATGGCTGAGATAGGCCGATTTTTCAGAAGAGAGCCTGTTCATTATATCAGCCGATCAGTTCTTCGACCTCCTTCTTGCCTTCTTTTAACTCCTGTACCTGCTCTTTATCCAGTCTTAACAGCATTTCCTGGAATTCTCCAACATGAGTCTTCTCTTCCCTGGCAATATCCAGGAAGACCTTCCTGATATTCTTATCCTTTGTCATTGAGGCCAGTTGCTCGTAGAGGTTTATTGCATCCAGCTCAGCGATGATTCCGACTCTTAATATCTCCCTGTCCAGGTCTTCTTTTTTCACTGCATCGAGATTTACAGGTATATTCGATAACATTCACACCTCCAACAGTAACTTTTTATTTTGACTTTACCCCTTCTTTTTCCTCAGCATCTTCATCGTTTCTCTCATAAAAGCAGGCAGATCAGATGGTTGTCTTGAGGTAACGAGGTTGCCGTCTACAACGACCTCTTTGTCTTCATAAACAGCTCCTACAGCCCTCATCTCATCCGCCACGGTTTTATAGCAGGTTGCATGCCTGCCCCTTAGAAGACCCGCTGTTATCAATATCTGCGGTCCGTGGCATATAGCTGAGACAGGCTTGTTCTTTTGAAAAAAATGCTTTGCGATCCTGATTGCATCCTTATCCTTCCTTATGGTCTCAGGCGCCTTGCCGCCGGGCAGGATAAGGATGTCATAATCATCAGGGTCTACTTCTTTCAGGGTTCTGCCGGCCTCTGCCTCATAACCGTGCTTGCCCTTTATCCTGCCTTTGTTTATGGATGCAATCTCCACCTGCAGCCCGTCTTCCTTTAATCTGTAATAAGGCACAAGGAGCTCTGTGTCCTCAAACACGTCTGCACTTATAATCAGGGCCTTCATTTATTTTTTCCTGCTTAACAATAAGTGCATTGGTAAAATGACACCTCAAAAAAATCTCCCCTCACCCCTCTTTGCCAAAGAGGGGCAATTTCCCTCCCTTTGGCAAAGGGAGGATAGGAGGGATTTTATAATTGGATATCTTCATACTTATGAACTCCTTAGTAACAGTTCAGCGCGTTTTAAACAACTCCTCCCTCACCCCTGAGATATCCGACCACCTGAGCATTGGGTTTGGGGAGTCCGGCTATCTTCCATGCCTTCAGCGGATCCATAAACTGTTTTTTTACGCATTCCTTCTGCTGATGGACTTGAAAGCATATTCCGTTCAGGATCGGAAAGAAATTGTATTTCATGTAGTAATCTCTCATGAATTTTATGATGTCCATTCTGTCTTTTGTAAGCTCCTCCACTTCCTCATTTTCTGCAATTGCACATGCGACTTTTTCATTCCAGTCATCAGGATTTACGAGATATCCTTCATCGTCCAGGTTTATCTTTAACCCTGCATATTCAACCACAACCATATTACCCTCCCTTCTTTGGGAGCAACATTGACTCAGCTGCCGCCCAGTCAATGTTCTTGAAAAATGTTTCAATATAATCGGCCCTCTTGAGACCATAGTCGATCATAAAGGCATGTTCGAAGACATCCATTATCAATATGGGATTGCATCCCGCCGGGTGCGATACGTCATGTTCATTTATCCAGAGGTTGTAGAGTTTTCCATTTACAACGTCCTGATACAAGATGACCCAGCCTATCCCTCTCATAGCGCCTGTTGCCTTGAAGTCTTTCTCCCACATTTCGTAGGTCCCGAAATCGCATTGCAGTTGTTTGCCGAGAGTCCCGTAATGGTCCAGAGGTTTCTTCCCGCCAAGGTTTTCAAAATAATATTCATGCAGCCGCATCCCGTTGAATTCCCACCCGAACCTTCTTTTTAGTTCCGCAAATTCAGGAACGGCTGTCTTTCCATCCTTCAGCATCTGTTCGAGTATGTCAACAAGCTTGTTCGTGTTTGTCACATAGCCCTGATACAGAGTAAAATGATTTTTAAGAAGCGTTTCGCTGAACCCTCCAATCCCTATGAGTTTTGAATAGTCTTTTGCAGTATAAGGCATGTTTTTAAAACCTCCTTTACTCATTACGAATAAGTTTGCGCCAGCTCTTAAGGTAATCTTCGGTCACCCTTTTTATCCCGTGATCTTTGGCGTGCACCTTTGCCTTTTTCAAAACTTCATCCACAGTTTTACCATGGGCCTCAAAATCACAGTCCACGCCAACATCCTTGCATCTGAGCACTTTCATTATTCTGTGCCCCCTTCCATTTCAAAAATACCGGTTATTTTTTCAGTCCGCCGGTAAAGATATAATCATTGTCCTTCTTTTTCTCATGACAGCCGATGCATCCCCTGGCCTTCCCGGATGCTTCCACTTTGCCGTCAGGTGAATACTTTGCCCAGAACCAGTCTCCTGCCTCAGGGTTATAACCCTTTACCTTATACATAACTGAAAGGGCAATAAATTTTTTATCCGCAGTATAATTTTCCTTGACTATGAGCGCTCCATCAGTCATAAACTTTTTCTTCTTGACCGAATCATATGCTGTGTCATTTATATAGGTAGTGAGCAAGGCGCCATGAGGTTCTGTGCCTTTATACTGTTTGCCTTTCCCGGGCCATAATTCCCATGCAGTATATGGTTTTAATTTCATGATATATTCATAAACCTTGCCTGCATCCGCACCCGGCATAACAACAGGTGTCTCGGCAGGCTTAGTCTCATGTATCGCATGTGCCTGGTATCCGGTCAGCAGAAATAATGCTATCGCTGTAACCAAGAGGGGCATTTTCATAATAATC
>JAKAKQ010000217.1 GCA_021813425.1 Nitrospirota bacterium | reverse complement strand
TAATCTTTCAAACTCCTTCAAATCTTTTTACATCACCCGATAAAAAAAGCTTTACCATTGCCATTCCCAAAAGTTTTGATGAAGTTATGCACTCATCATATCTTAAAAATGTAATGTGGCTTGATAAAAATAGTATTGCTGACAGCTTGGATTGGAATCAGATTGAAGACTATATCACTATTGCGGGAATGGAAAAATATTTAAGAGGTTCAATAGATTCTCTAAATTATAGAACTGATTTTATTCAGTCTGGCGATATCTTTAGGAATGAACCGAGGACAGGAATTGCATTGAAAAAAGGTCTGAGAATAGCAAAAGAAAAGCATTTGTATATGACCTCACATAAACGATTTGCGAAAAATACAGGCATTATCTTTCAATTGGACTGTGTTCAGTCTTTTCCTGATTCAGACATATTACAGTTGGGCGGAGAAAATAGAATAGTTGCCTATGAAATAATTAGTGAACTGATTCTTCCTTATTTTGAAACTGGCGTTGAGTTTTTAGTAACAACAATGCCTTTAAAGGTAAATAAAGTTTTAGGAAAAATACCTGTTACCGACTTTATTGATGATGATTTGAATGTTCTGCTTCCTGGAGCCACAAAATCGAAATTAATATCCTATGCTGTGAAAAGGTCATTGTTGTTTGGAGGCTGGGACATGGCAGAGAACAAATCAAAAGACATGGTTCAATATCTGCCTGCAGGCTCTGTATTTTATTTTGAAAAATGCAATGTTAAAGGAAAAAACAATAAATTTTTATTGGGAGGGAAAAATGTACAGTAAACATAGTCTCGTTACCATATATTGTGAAACCCCGCTTCATGCAGGTTCAGGTCAGGCAATCGCAGCTGTAGACTTGCCGATACAAAGGGAAAGAACAACCGGCTGGCCTACGATTCAGGCTTCAGGGCTTAAGGGTTCTTTCAGAGATGCTTATGATAAGAGTGGCGGCAGTGATATAGATGCAATCTTCGGCACAGAACATAGCGGCGATCAGGCTGGCGCTATAAGTGTAGGAGATGCGAGAATTCTGCTATTTCCTGTCAGATCATCTATAGCTCCTTTTTTATGGGTTACATGTCCAGCAATCCTGAAAAAACTTGAAAGGGATAGGAAAATCATTGGGAAAAATTATGAATGGAGTACCCCCGATGTAGAAGATGATAAATATCTTGGGCAAAGTAATTCTCAAGGAATAATCTTTGAAGATTTACTGCTTTCTAAAAGTGGGGGCGTAATCAAAGAGATATTAGATACTCTCAAGTCATTATTGCCTGCCGATGATTTTTATAATTCATCAAGACTTGAAGATTACTTATGCATAATCTCTGATAAAAGCTTTTCCATGCTTGTTGAAACTGCAACCGAAGTTCATGCAAGGATTCAACTTACTGATAAAAAGACATCTTATAATCTTTGGTATCAGGAATTAGTGCCGTCCAATACTGTTTTTTATACAATAATTTCCATGATGGATGAGAGAAAAAGCAATGAGAAAAAGAAAGCAGATGAATTAATGAAATCACTTAAAGATATTTTATGCGAGTATATACAGATTGGCGGTGACGAAACCCTCGGCAGAGGCTGGTCAAGGCTTATATGGCAGGAGGTGAAGTAATGCAGACATTATCGCAAAAAAGGGCAGCAAAAGCATTAGAGCTGTTGGAAGGAATTCCTGAGAAAGGAAATACCAGAAAAGAGTTCAGCCAGTTCTGCAAATCGTTTCCAACGATGATATTACAAAATGGATTAGGACAGGCAATAGCATTTATTAAGGCTAAAAAAGAGAAGAATAATGATAAGTTTGACAAGATGTACATGACTTTGAACTCTTGGCTAAAAGAGCTTAGACTTATAAAAGAAGATGTTCTAAAAGAAATTAATGCGATGGATGGTCATAAATATATTGAAATTCAAACAGAATCCTTGAGATTTCTTGAATGGGTCAAACGCTATGAAAATGCAGGGATATTTGAATAGGGGGTAATATGTTTATACCTTTGCCAGATTATATAAATAAAGTAGACAAAAAGAACGCAAACTATAGTCTATTGTTCAACAGATGGATAATGTTTGACGGCAACTTTGATAGGCCTAAAGAATTAAAAGACAAAAAATGTAATGAATTTATAAGACTTAAAACTGAATTTGAGAACAGACGTCCTCAATTACAAAAAGTTGCCGAGTTCCAGAAAAACAGGATTTTTAATATGCTTTCTGTATTAAGGAGCAAAGGTTGTCATGTTGCCATAGTTAAAGCTAAGGTTTCCGATGCCTTGATCTGCGGTTTAGGGGATGAACATACCCTTGAAAACTCAATGCGGTTAGACCATTGCACGGGACTTCCCTATATTCCGTCTTCATCAATCAAGGGCGTTGTGCGATTTACAGCGGAATTTAACAATGAAACCGATAAAAGAGATAAGAAAGAAGATGAGCTTTTCGGAAGTCAAGAGGGAGCCGGTTCTATCCAATTTTGGGATGGATTCCCTGTTGATGTTCCAAGGTTAAAAATTGACATTATGAACAACCATTTTCAGGATTATTACTCTGATAAATCAAATACACCTTCAGATGATATGGATCCCAATCCAATTCCTTTTATTGTTGTTGACTTCGGCAGTGAATTTTATTTCCCAATAGTAGCAGATAGTCTGGATAATCTTTCAAGAGCCATAAAGTTTCTTAAATCAGCCTTAGCCGATTGGGGAGTAGGCGCAAAAAGCTCAGTAGGATATGGAACATTTTATGATTTCAGAGAAGAATCTGTCCCTATGCCCAAACCGAAGCCTAAAGAACCTTCAGCTTGCGAATCTGCATTTGAAGTTCTAAAAAAATCGCCTAATCCGGAAAACTTTTCAAAATTTCTTTTGACATTGAAAGAAACTGATGTCGAATGGCTTAGGAGTCAAGATTTATTTAAAATCAAAGGATTTAATATCGGATTTGCAAATAAACTCTTTGAGATTGAATTAATCCCGTTAAACATTAAAAAAATATTTGCGCAGCAGTTCATAGAGAAGATCGACTTAAAAGAGGCTAAAAAAAGGGCTGATAAAAAAGGAGACAAAACAAATCTTGAAAGATATGAAAAACTGAAGGAGATATTAGATTCATGAGCTTCCCCTTCAACCGGGCGGTGATGGAGGTAATGGAATAGAAAAGATATGTTTTTGTTAGAATAAAGAAAGCTATAAAACCAGTAAGGAGGTATATAAATGGCGATTACGCAAGAGCAGATCGAAAAAGTTATTTCTTTTGCAAAGTTGTACGGCGCTACCCGTCTGATTCTTTTCGGCAGCGCCGCTGAAACTCCGGAAAAGGCAAATGATATTGATATTGCTTGTGATGGTGTTCAGGGCTGGAAATTATATGAGCTGGCGGCAAGGCTTGAAGATGAGTTGGGGAAGTCTCTGGACATTGTATCTTTAACTCCGCCGTCCAAATTTACAGAATATATCAAGTCAAAAGGCAGGGTATTGTATGACAGCGCAAGAGCTGCATAAAGAGATCAGCATTGAGCTTGAGTTAATTGAAACCACCTTAAAAGAACTCTCTCAGTTAAAAAACGATATTGCTGACAGAGAGCCTACTGTTCGAGAAAAAACCGCGGCTGCTGCTTTTATGGCGCAATTTTACGGCGGCGTAGAGAATATCCTTAAACGCATCAGCCATTTTTCTAATATATCACTGCCGACTGGCGACACATGGCATATTGATTTGTTTAAGCGTTTTTGTGAACCCTCTGATAAATCTTTTCCTGTCCTGTTTGACAATTCTTTGGCATCAGATATGGCTGCATTCCGAAAGTTCAGGCATGTTGTGTATCATGGATATGGCTTTCAGCTTGATTGGAACAGGATGAGGGAAGGATTAGTAAATATAGATGATGTTTATTCAAGATTTAAAGCAAATCTGTTTGATTATTTGAGCAAAATTGAAAAGGAATGATTTTCCCCTTCAATCGGGCGGTGATGGAGGTAGTTAATGCCTAAGGCGATGATCGTGTCTGTTGGCGGGACTCCACAGCCGATTATAAAATCAATCTTGGAATATAAACCTGAGTTTATTTCATTTTTTGCTTCTCAAGATACGTGTGATAAGATCGCTGAAATAAAGACTGAACTCACAAAGATTGGTCAGCAGCCCAAAAGTGAGATTACACTGGCTGAAGATGTGAATGATCTGCTTCACTGTCATGGAAAAGCGGAAGAAGCCGTTGAGCGGGTCACATCAAAAGGATATCTTAAAGATAATGTCATCGTTGACTATACAGGCGGAACAAAAAATATGTCTGTTGCTCTTGCACTCGCAGCTATTACGCATGGTTTTTCTTTTTCATATGTGGGGGGCAAGGAACGTACAAAAGAGGGTGTGGGAATCGTCGTCAATGGACATGAAAAAATTTATCAGAGTGTAAACCCATGGGACTTTTTAGCGGTTGAAGAAAAGAAAAAGATAGCTATCCTGTTTAATCAATACCAATTCAAGGCAGCAAAAAATCTAACTGATAGCATACTTGAAAGGTCTACTAAACATAAAACAGTATTTAAAAAGCTTGGTGTTCTAATTGATGGATATCATAAATGGGACTTGTTCAGCCATCAAGAAGCTAAGGAATGCTTTAAAAAGGCAAAATTGGAAGAATCAGCAGAGATTGAGGATATGGTGATTCAGTCTTTTGCAAAGGCATCAGCGAAATGTATGAGTTTCCTTGAGGAACTTGTAATAAATGACAAAAAGCCGCGTTATTCATTGATTCTCGACATGTATGCAAATGCCGAGCGAAGATTCAAAGAAGGGAAAATAGATGACGCAATTCTAAGATTGTACAGACTTATTGAGATGATGGCACAGGAAAGACTTATGACTAAGTACAATATAAATACATCTGATGTTATAAAAGACAGCATACCAGACATTTTGAAAGCAGATTTTATTGCTAATTATAAAAATCATCGCACAGGCAAGATTGAAATCCCTCAGACAGCTTCATTCAAGCTGCTTAATGAGCTTAATGATAATTTAGGGAAGATTTTTAAGACAAATGAATCGAGATTTCTTAAAATCCAGTCATCAAGAAATTATTCATATCTTGCACATGGGCTTGAATGTGCCAATGAAAGAACATACTTATCTTTTAGAGAATTCATTTTGGCACTTAAAGTAATTAACACTGACGATGCGCCTGTTTTTCCTGAAATGGCGCTTTAGTCAGTTTGCTCTTTGACAACTCTGGTTTAAAAACAATATTGTCGAAATATTTCTTTTCGTGACACTGCTGTCCAATCCCTTTTATCCTATAATCAAGGATGATACCCTGAAACGAGTTCAGGGTGACAATCTTGAATCTTGGATTCTGAATCTGGATTCCGTATCAAGTACAGAATGACGGCAGGGAAATGGCATGGAAAGGACGCTCTACATTGTAGCATACGACATCACAGGTGAAAAAAGGCTGAACAGGGTGAGGTTTTTCCTGAAGGGCTACAGCACCGGCGGGCAGAAGTCTGCCTATGAATGCTTTCTCACGGACGGCGAATTGAAATACGTCAGAAGCGCTCTTGACGGCATGATACTGCATGACGAGGACAGGGTACATATTTTCCAGATGGACGGTAGAAGCAAGACCCATGTCCTCGGCATCGCGGTTCAGCCAAAAGACCCTGCGTATTTTTATATTGGATGAAAAAATGAGGAATTAATAATGTGTAATGAGTAATAAAGGATGAATATTTCTTTAACTGTTCATTCATCATTGCTCATTGTTAATTGAAATCGAAATGGGAACGCTATATATTGACAGGAAAGACATACATATCAGGCTTGACGGCAACGCCCTCGCCTTCTATGCAAATGGAGAGAGAGAAGGTATTGTCCCTGTTAACCCTCTGAAGCGGGTCGTCATAACCGGCAATGTCACGATTGAAACTCCTGTGTTCCATAAGCTAACATCAGAAAACATAAGCGTTGTCTTTCTTTCCGGAAAAAGGCTTCAATTTCGGGGAATGTTGCATGGCAGGCTTCACAACAACGGCCTGCTGCGTTTGAAGCAGTACGAGAAATCCACTTCGGACTTTTGTATGGACATTGCTCAGGACCTGGTCTCAAGAAAAATCAACGGACAGATAAAACTCCTCCTTGACGCACGGGAACAGAGAGCCGACCTGAGATTTCAACTTACAAATGCCGTCAACATTCTTTCAGGGGTCATCGATACAGTGAGGGCCAAAGATAATGATATGGACACATTAAGAGGGCTTGAAGGCGGCGCCTCAGCCTCATATTTTTCAGCATATACTGAATTGTTTCCGGAATCTCTCGAATTCAAAAGACGAAACAGGAGACCACCCGAAGACCCGGTGAATGCGATGCTTTCTCTCTGCTATACAATGCTTCACTTTGAGATGGTCAGGGAGATAGAGGTCATCGGCCTTGATCCGACAATCGGCTTTTATCATCAGTTCGACTATGGAAGGGAATCGCTCGCATGTGACCTTGTTGAACCATACAGGGTTGATGTTGACAGGTTTATATGGGAATTGTTCAGGCAGAGAAGATTTACTGCAAGGGATTTTGCCGAGGATGATGAGAGACCCGGTTGTTATCTGAAGAAACAGAGCAGAAAGAGATTTTACCCTGAATATGAGGAATGGGCAAATGGGACGAGGCCTTTATGGGTTGATGAAGTCAGAACCCTTGCACGGAGGATAATGGATGGGCAGGACATTATACCTGAATGAAAATCAGAATAACATCAGTATCAGGAGGGATGGCCCCTCTGTCCTCGTAAAGAGCAGGGAAAAGGCAGATCAGAGAGTGCCTGTAAGGCTCCTGAGCAGAGTCATAATAATAGGAAACGTCGTGCTCGATTCAGCGTCTATTACTCTCTTTGCAGAAAACGATATACCGGTCGTATTCATGAACAACCTGTCGGATGAAACGGCTGTTGTTATACCCTATAATCACAGACTGCCGAAATTCTACGAGGAACAGAAGGTCTTTCTCGACAACCATGAAAACATTTCACGGTATGAAAACTGGGCAAATGCAAAACGGATGGTCATTCAGGTAAAGATGCTGGAGAAGTTATTCAAATTTATTGCCGGAAAGGTCAAATATGGAATAGGAGAGGGAAATTATCAGGAACTGCTTTCCGGGCTGAAACCTTCTGAAGAGAAATGGATGACTGTTTCGGGCATTGTAAACAACCTCTTCAGGGGTCTCATTGCAGAGCATGTTTTAAAGGCGCACCTCGATCCTCACCTTGGTATCATTCACAGGTGGCATAATTTCGGTCTTGTGCTCGACATATGTTACATCATGGGCGCAGAAAGCGACATGCAATGTCTGAAGTTCTTCAGATGCAAGGGACCTGCCCCTTTTATTCTGAAAAATCACAATGGTTACAGGATAACAAACGAAGGCATGCGGGATATCATACATCGGTTCGAAAACAGAAGGATTGTCCTTCACAATCTGGCCAATACCATACTCGATGAACTCTTTGAGCTGATGAGGGAAATAAGGACATGACGGCAAAATACCTCGTCTGTTATGATATCAGCGAGCCCCGCAGATTGGGCAAAGTGCTGAAGCTTATGAAAGGCAAAGGGATACACCTTCAGTATTCGGTATTTCACTGTTCTTTGACATGGCCGCAGCTTTTGAAGCTTAAAGAAGAATTGAAGGAGCGTATAGACGAAAGAGAAGATGATGTAAGGATTTATCCTCTGCCGTCAGAAGGGAAAGTGGTCGTCATGGGATGCGGAGATAAGGTCCCGGAAGGGGTTGAAATATTTATTCAATGAACAATGAGTAATTATTAATGAATAATTATGGAAAGAAATATTATTGTAGACAAAAGTTATAAATTTACCTTAGGAATTATACAACTGGTGAATTCTCTTCCTAAGAACAGGACGTGTGACGTAATTGGCAAACAACTGCTTAGGTCAGGGACATCAATTGGCGCAAATGTTGAAGAGGCTCAGTCAGGATATAGTTGAAATGATTTTGCCAATAAAATGAGTATTGCGCAAAAAGAAGCAAGAGAATCAAATTACTGGCTTAGACTTTTAAAAGATAGCATGCAGGCAAAGGAAGAAGTAGTTTTAGATATTTTGAAGGAATCCGAAGAATTATCAAAGATGTTATACGCTATTGTGAAAACTTCAAAACAAAAATGATTCCTTTATTATTAATCGCTCATTGCTAATTGATAATTGATTTGAAGGGGGTGATTAAAGGTTGATATCAAGAAATGCTAAAATCTGCTCAAGCAGAGCTGAAACAGATGGATTTAAGAGATTAATTTTGCAGGGTGCTAAAGAAAAGAAGACCTGATTAAAAAGGGATTGCGACGATATGGATGAAAGACTGCAAGCAAGGTATCTAAAGAAAAGAAGACCTGATTAAAAAGGGATTGCGACTTAAGATTAAGTTGGTTAGCCCGATCAATGCCAATAAAAGAAAAGAAGACCTGATTAAAAAGGGATTGCGACCTGCCTTTGTCCTACGTGGGCTGTTCTGGTTTTGAAAGAAAAGAAGACCTGATTAAAAAGGGATTGCGACGAATTCGGTTTTCTTGAGTTCTTTTAGTATGTTTGAAAGAAAAGAAGACCTGATTAAAAAGGGATTGCGACTTATTCATGTCTAAATAACCTTTCTACCAAATAATCAAAGAAAAGAAGACCTGATTAAAAAGGGATTGCGACGAGGATATCGCCGTTTTTTGCATCAAGCAATGCTTTAAAGAAAAGAAGACCTGATTAAAAAGGGATTGCGACAGAAAGCGGTCACAATGTTTTCGGCCTTTACAAAAAGAAAAGAAGACCTGATTAAAAAGGGATTGCGACGATCTCCTTTTCACAACATATCTCATGAATTTTAAAGAAAAGAAGACCTGATTAAAAAGGGATTGCGACTCTGTATTTTGCCATGTTTGTTCACCTCCATTAAAGAAAAGAAGACCTGATTAAAAAGGGATTGCGACGATAGGATTGTTTTTGTTACTTGTGCCTCCATTAAAGAAAAGAAGACCTGATTAAAAAGGGATTGCGACATAA
>JAKAKQ010000306.1 GCA_021813425.1 Nitrospirota bacterium | reverse complement strand
ACCCTCGTGGCCGTTCTCGAAAATTATCAGCAGCAGGACGGTTCTGTTATCATTCCAGAGGCGTTAAGACCTTATATGGGGATGGATATCATTCGTTAATATATAAACGGTCTCGTAATAATAGCGACATTATTTATAAAATCCCTCCTAACCTCCCTTTGCCAAATCCCGAAAGCATTCGGGACTCTTTGAAAAAGAGGGGCGAGGGGAGATTTTTTTAATCAATGTCAATTCTATTTCGAAACCCTTTGTAAACACCAAACAAAAAGCGGAACCAGCTCAGGGAAGCCAGTCCCGCTTTTTGTTTTAATCCTATCTATCTTTACTTAACAGAGATAAGCTCTACTTCGAAAATCAGGGTCGCATTCGGCCCTATAACACCACCTGCCCCCCGCTCACCATAAGCGAGGTTGGAAGGGATAAACAGCTGCCACTTTGCTCCTTCTTTCATGAGCTGCAGGGCTTCTGTCCAGCCTGCAATAACGCCTTTTACAGGGAATGTCGCAGGTTCTCCGCGTTTGTAAGAACTATCGAACTCTGTTCCGTCTATTAATGCACCCCGATAATTAGTGACTACAGTATCTGTGTCCTTTGGAGTCTTACCAGCGCCTTCTTTGATGACCTTGTATTGCAGACCACTCGGCAGAGTTGTGATGCCTTCCTTCTTCTTGTTTTCTGCAAGAAAGGCCTCACCCTCTTTTTTATTTTTTTCAGCAAGCGCCTTTGAACGCTCAGCCTGTTTTGCCACCATTTCTTTCTGTAAGGCCATAATTGCATCCTGGATTTCCTGCTCTGTAAGTAAAAGTTTGCTGCCGGAGAAAGCGTCTTTCAGTCCTCTTGCAAAAAGATCGGGCTCTATATCGATCGCCTGCTTTTTTAACTTGTTCCCGATGTCGGCCCCCATGCTGTAGCTGAGCCTCTCCTTTGGATTCTTGATTTCAGCCCCCATGCTGTAGCTGAGCCTTTCTTTCTGGTTCTTGATTTCCGCCTTCTCTTCCGCATAAACGTGACCTGCTAAAAGCAAAACACTCAGACCTAAAGATAAAAATAATCTCATTACTGCTCCTTTCAAGTTCTATAGTTTTAAGTTTGTATGCCCGTCTAATCAGCCGATTTTATATAGTAACAGTTATCGGTTAAAATTTTACAACATTACAAATCTTATTGGAATACTATATTAAATTCGCTGTGTTATAATTTTAAAGTTATGAGGGGAGGTCTCCATGAAATTAAATAAAGATATTTTGAATTTAATCGGTAATACACCTTTAGTAAAAATCAACCAACTGACTACAGCTTCTGATGCTGAGATATGGGCAAAGCTTGAAGGATATAATCCTGGCGGGTCTGTTAAAGACAGGATCGCCCTTTCGATGATAGAAGCAGCAGAGAAAGACGGAAAGCTGAAAACCGGAGGTACAATAATAGAACCGACAAGCGGCAATACAGGTATCGGCCTTGCTATGGTAGCTGCTATTAAAGGATACCGCCTTATCCTTACCATGCCAGAGACAATGACGATGGAAAGAAGGCAGCTTCTACAGGCATACGGGGCAGAGCTTGTTTTGACAGAAGGCAAAAAAGGCATGGGAGGAGCAGTTGAAAAGGCTGAAGAGATTTATAAGAATAACGCCGGTTACTTTATGCCTCAGCAGTTCGAAAATGATGCAAATCCCGAGATACACAGAAAGACGACAGCCTTGGAAATTATCAGCGACTTGGGGAAGGCGCCTGATGGGTTTGTTGCAGGGGTTGGGACAGGCGGCACAATTACAGGGGTTGGAGAAGTGCTGAAGGACAGGAACCCGGATATATGGATTGCAGCAGTTGAACCGGCAGCATCACCTATTTTATCAGGAGGTAATCCGGGTCCTCACAAAATAGCAGGGATTGGTGCAGGTTTTTTCCCCGGTGTTTTAAATACAAAGATCTACAATGAAATAATCCCTGTAACCGACAACGACGCGGCTGAAACAGCAAGGCTTATGGCAAAGAAAGAGGGCATTCTTCCCGGCATATCCTCCGGCGCTGCAATGTGGGGAGCCTTGAAGGTTGCAAAAAAGCTTGGCAAAAACAAAAAAGTTGTTGTGATACTCCCGGACAGGGGTGAGCGCTATCTCAGCACAGGACTTTTTGTATCAGAATCGCCATAGGGACATTGACATATCCGTTCAAAATAAGAACAGAAGAAAGGCTGAATGCCTCATAAACACAATAAACCCCGCATATACAGAGCTGCGGGACAGGCCGACATGATAGTTGAGACTGCACCTCTCATTTTGATGATTGTTTCTCTCAAGAGCACGCTTTGACTCCTCCTTTTTCGGGTATTGGAAGCTCTATTTTTAAAGGAGTCGTTATTGTGTTTATTCTCCATCCCACCTTTCTTCATTAAATTAAATTTTATTTTGGGCAGTAATGTTAAAGCTTGATTTTTAGACTATACGGATGTATAGTTTAACTATGCCTGATCTATTAACCGGCAGACAAAAACAGGTCCTTGATTTTATCAGACAGCATATTGAAAAAGAAGGTCTGCCTCCGACTGTACGCGAAATAGCAATGCATTTCGGCTTTGCAAGCCCCCTTTCAGCGCAGCTTCACATAAATGCCCTCTCTAAAAAAGGTTTTATAACAAAAACTCCCTTAAAGACAAGAAGCATAAAGGTCGTTGGACTAAGGACGACCGAGGGCCGAAGCATCCCTGTGCTTGGAACTATTCGCGCAGGCAAACCCATTATCGCACTTGAAGAGATAGAGAGTCATATTACCATTGATAAAACTATTTTTAAAAATAAAGATGCATTTGCCCTGAGGGTCAAAGGGGACAGCATGATCGAGTCGGGGATATTCGAAGGAGATCTCGTTATTGTAAAACCTGAAAAAGAACCCCTGAACGGGAGTATTACTGTCGTACTCATCGACAATGAAACAACGATCAAGAAATTCTACAGGGAAAAAGAGAAGGTCAGGCTCGTGCCTGCAAACAAAGCCTTAAAACCCACTTTATTAAACCTGCAAGACGTGCAGATTATAGGCAAAGTTATAGGTGTTATAAGGAAATTGTAACTTACAACAAAAAAGGGCGCACTCCTGCATTAGATAACTGAGGAGCGAGCCCCGAAATCGTATATATATGTCAATTAAGAAAGTCTAAAAAAAAGGCACACAAAATTGACCCATTTTCGTCAAAACCGTACACAAACTCTCCTTCTTCACAAACCTGATTAGATAAATTGCTTCCCGGTCCTGGTGGTCCTGCCGGGCCTTGTGGTCCTGTCGGGCCTTGTGGTCCCTGTTCTCCTCTTGGATTGATGTCGACAATACTGATAACTTTGAATCTCAACGGGTCAGACCCTGTTACTGCCTGCAGCGTCACCTCAAGCGGCTCTACATCACCAGTCTCTGAATAGGTTACCCAAACAACGGGAATGGTCATCCTCCCTATCCATGGGTTATAGACAGCAGGCACCAGAGAGGACTGACTTGCAGGAATAATGCTCTGCATTACGAACTCGATCCCGTCACCTTCACTAATCAGCAACCTGGCTTCATAGGCGCCATCCCCGGTTACATTCAGAACCTGTATATGGAGCGTCCCCGATGATGTAGAAAACGTTGCTGCTGCCCATCCCTCGCCATCATACATAAAGATTGAAAAACTTACAAAACTGACTACCGCGATCAGCAATGCCAACCCCTTTTTCATAATCCCTCCTTAAAGTAAAGAAATATTAACACCTCACTAAAACAGGTGCAGCACCAAACCAGATGCATATACCGCAGAAACTTTTACGTAACTTTAAAATGTTAATAATATCTAATGCCTCGCCAATCCTGTCTTTTTTGCCTCTTCAGCCACTGCATGGGCAACTGACGCCACTACCTTCCTGTCGAATATGCTCGGTATGATATAGTCCTCATGAAGTTCATCATCTTTTACTGTATGGGCAATGGCCCTTGCAGCAGCAAACTTCACCTCTTCGTTCACGCCCCTTGCCTTTACATCCAGTAAACCCCTGAATATCCCTGGAAAGCTCAGCATATTGTTTATCTGATTAGGGTAGTCTGACCTCCCTGTAGCAAGGACCCTGACAAGCGGGAGCGCGTCCTCAGGCGATATCTCGGGTTCCGGGTTGGCAAGCGCAAATACAACAGGCCCCCCGGACATTTTTTTGATATCATCGGGTGTGATGACATTGGGCGCTGACAGGCCTATAAATACATTTGCGCCTTTCATCGCATCTGATATACTCCCCTTTATCTTTCTTGGATTCGTCTTCCTTGCAAGTGTCTTTTTATATGGATTCATATCCTGCTTCCTTCCAGAATAAATTGCGCCCATCCTGTCGCATACTACTATATCTTTTATCCCGTACGCTGAAAGCATAAGGGCATTGGCCATGCCTGCAGCACCTGCCCCTGAAATAACCACCCTGATCCTTCTTATATCCTTTTTGAGTAACCTTGAAACATTAATAAGGGCTGCAAGCACAACTACAGCAGTCCCGTGCTGATCGTCATGGATGACAGGGATATCCAGCATCCGTCTAAGTCTGCTCTCTATCTCAAAGCATCTGGGCGCGGATATGTCTTCAAGGTTTATGCCTCCAAATGCCGGAGAGATATTCTTTATTGTATTTATAATCTCTTCAGTATCTTTAGTATCAAGGCAAATAGGAAAGGCATCGATCCCTGCAAACTCCTTAAAGATCATGGCCTTCCCTTCCATAACAGGCATTGCTGCCTCAGGCCCTATGTCACCAAGACCAAGGACTGCTGTGCCGTCTGTAACAACTGCCACTGAATTCCCTTTGATCGTATACCTGTATGCGTGTTCCTTGTTTTCATGTATATCCATGCAGATACGCGCAACCCCCGGAGTATATACCTTTGAGAGGTCATTCCTGTCCCTGACAGGCATTTTACTGTGGATCTCTATTTTCCCTCCCTGATGCGCAAAGAAAGTCCTGTCCATTACCCTGAGGACCTTTACGCCTTCAATATCCCTGATGGCATTTACGATCTCCTTCTCATGCCCCTCATCACGCGCATTGACAGTGATATCCCTTACTATCTTCCCTTTTTCAACGCGGACGATATCAACCGCTCCAAGGTCGCCTCCTGCCTGACTGAGCAATGTAGCTATCTTCGCAAACATACCGATTCTGTTTTCAATCTCGGTTCTTATTGTAATGCTGTAACTCGGACTTGGAACATGCGTCATAATTATTTTTCCTTTCCTGCTCTTTCCAGAATTATCCTGTAATCATCTGTTGTATCCATATCAAGAATAACACCCTCGTCTTTGACGCTGACAGTTTTTACACTGTCAGGATTCCTGTTGATTATCTCTCTCAGATTAATGCCCAAAAAAATATCGTTTATCACACTCTTAGGGAATAGGGTAGGATGTCCCCTTTTCCCGTTATAGACGGGAATAAGTATCCAATCAGGTTCCTCTTCATGAAGCTTGATAAGTATCTTAAACGTTTCTTCTGATATCAGAGGATGATCGGCCAGACAGACCAGCACCCCTTTCGAAGAGGCATCGACCGACTTAAGACCTGCTCTTAAAGAATCTGCCATCTCGCTCTCAGGTTCTTTATTAAAAACAATCTTAACAGTCAGATTATTTATCGCCTGTATCATCTTTTCACCGTCTTCTCCTACCACAATAACGATATCATTAATGCCGGAGGCAATGATAGTTTCAAGGCAATGCCTGATTGCCGGTTTTTCATTGATCGGAAGGAGCTGTTTTAACTGCCCCATCCTCTTTGCCGAGCCTGCTGCAAGCAGTACTGCCGATACCTGAGGCGGCATTCCCCCTCCTTTGCTGAATAATCTGGGCCATAATGCTTATTGCTATCTCTTCCGGGGTTATCGAATTAATGGAGAGTCCTACCGGGATTATGACCCTGGTTATCTCATCTTTCGAAAAACCTTCATCACACAATGTTTTAAAGAGGAGGACCTTTTTACGCCTGCTCCCAAGAAGGCCGATATATTTTGCGGGAGTCCTCAATGCCGACCTTAATGCATCAAGGTCGTGGTTATGCCCGCGTGTCGCAATAACTATATAGGCATTACCATCGATAAATATCTCTGAAAGAACATCCTCAAAGTCTTTTACTATAATTTTATCTGCATCCGGTATATTCTCCCTGTTTGCATGTTCTTCCCTGTTATCGACCATTGTCACGCGGAACCCTGAAAACCTTGCGGCCTTTGCCAATGCCTTTCCGACATGCCCTGCGCCGAGTATTATAAGATTCGGTTCCGGGATAACCGGCTCTATATAGACAAGGACTTTCCCCCCGCAGACAAGCCCGCCGTGTTTTTCAGTAAGTTCGAAATTAATGGTCTGAGGAAGACTATCCCTGATGGTCATCAATGCGGCCTGGATAATCTCTGCCTCAAGACAGCCGCCGCCCATTGTTCCAACTATTGAACCGTCGTCTCTCACAAGCATCTTGGCCCCCTGTTTCTGCGGCGATGAACCAATGCACTGAACAATCGTCGCAAGCGCAGAAGACCTCCCGTCTTTTTTCAACCTCACTATCTCTTCATATATTTCCATTTATACCTTTTTCATTGCCTGTTTAACTGTCTCCGGGTTCATTGGAAGATTTCTCAGCCTGATGCCGGCGGCGTTAAACACTGCATTTGCAACAGCAGGCGCTGCAGGGGGCACACCCGGCTCTCCGATGCCGCCGAGCTTTTCATTGCTTCTGACAATATTGACCTCAATCTCCGGCATCTCGCTAATGCGAAGCAGATCGTAGTTATGGAAATTGGCTGATTCCACACCGCCTTTGGCAAATGAGATGGCTTCTTTTAATGAAGCGCTTAATCCCATGATTATACCGCTCTGCATCTGGGCTGATATTATTGAAGGATTAATAACATTACCGCAGTCAACTGCGCAGACAACCCTGTGCACCTTAATCTTACCGTCGGTTTTATTGACAGAGACCTCCGCAACCTGGGCAACGTAACTTTCGAATGAGAAATGCTGTGCAATGCCCCTCCCCTGCGCTCTGTTAAGCGGCCTGCCCCAGCCGGCCTTCTCTGCAGCAACTTCAAGCACGCGGTATGCCCTTTTGTGGTTTTTTAAAAGATTAAGGCGGAATTCAAGGGGGTCTTTTCCTGCGCTGAAGGCCATCTCGTCTATAAAACTCTCTACTGCAAATGCATTATGGGAGCTTCCGACCGAGCGCCAGAAGCCGACAGGCACAGGCGTGTCTATCCTTACATATTCGACGCTGATATTAGGCACCTCATATTCCATATTCTTTAACCCCTCCACAGCAGCAGGGTCGATCCCGCCCTTGACCTGCTCCGGAAATACGCGTGAAAAGATGGACGGGCAGACTATCTTGTGTGACCACGCGATAAGATTGCCGTTATTATCAAGAGCGCCTGCAATTTTCGAGCAGTTGGCAGGACGGTAAAAATCGTTCTGAATATCCTCCTCCCTCGTCCATATCAGTTTTACCGGCTTGCCCGCTGCCTGTGATATCTTTAAAGCCTCCTCGACCACATCGGTTTCAAACCGTCTGCCGAACCCTCCTCCAAGATATGTTGTATGTATATGTATCTGCTCAGGTGGCAGACCGGTCACTTTTTTTGCAAGCATAAAAACGCCTGTCTGGTTCTGTGTAGGGACCCATATCTCGCATTTATCTTTGCTGACATGGACTGTACAGTTCATGGGCTCCATTGTTGCATGTGCAAGATAAGGCAAGATATATGTGGCCTCGATTTTTTTGGATGCCTGATTCAATGCATTCTTTATATCACCCTCATTGCGTGCTGATAAACCTTCTTTATCCAGGTAATTTACATACTTTTTTTGGAGGGTCTCATTGCTCAGGTCAGGATCGCTCCCTTTGTCCCATTTAACGTTAAGTGCGGTTCTCCCTTTCCATGCCGCTTCTTGTGATTCAGCACATACTGCGATGCCGCTATGGATCGGGATAATATCTGTTACACCTTTAACCTTCAGGACAGCATCTTTGTCATAAGACAGTGTTTTTGAGTCATACGCGGGCGGACGGGAGATCGAGGCGTAGAGCATGCCCGGGACAAATACATCTATCCCGAATACAGCCTTCCCGTTTGTCTTGTCTGGAACATCAAGACGTGGTATGGATCTGCCTATGATATTGAATTGGCTTTCTTTTTTCAAAGACGGTTTTTTAGGGACAGGAAGTAATGAGGCCTTTTGGCTAAGCTCTCCATAAGTAAGATTGCGGTTGGTTTTTGAATGTTTCACCTTCCCATTTCGAGCCTCGCATTCATCCAGGGGGACACCCCATGTACTTGAGGCTGCGTTAACAAGCATCTCCCTGGCTGCTGCACCGGCCTTGCGCAAAGGCTCAAACATATGCCTTATGCTTGAACTCCCTCCTGTTGCCTGAGCGCCCCACACAGGGTCTTTATATTTATCTGCTGCAGGCGCAATCCTGAGGCGGATACGTTTCCAGTCTGCATCGAGCTCATCTGCAACGATCATCGGCAATGAAGTATAGACACCCTGTCCCATCTCGGACTTGCTCACGATGATGTTTACGATATTTTCCGGTGTTATCTCCAGCCATACATCGGGACTGAAAAGGCTGTTTTTATTTTTTGTCATCTCCTTTGCCGATGATAATTTAATGCCTGACGGCGTCATCGAAACAGCTATCAAAAGACCCGCACCGGTCAGGGATTTTTTCAAGAATTCACGTCTGGTTATTATCTTGCTCATGACTTTTTACCTCCTTTAGCAGCGGCCTTTATCGCAAGCCTGATGCGGGGATAAGTGCCGCACCTGCAGAGGTTGCCGTCCATTTCTTTAACAATCAAATCATCAGAGGGGTTTTTGTATTTTGAAAGCAAGGCAGCGGCCTGCATGATCTGGCCTGACTGGCAATAACCGCACTGGGGGACCTGTTCTTTTATCCATGCCTTTTTAACGGGATGGCCTTCAGGAAGACCTTCGATGGTCGTGATCTTCTTGCCCTTTGCATCACCGACAGGAAGCTGGCATGACCTTTCGGGTTTCCCGTTGACATGAACTGTGCACGAACCGCACATCCCGTTAAAAAGGCATG
>JAKAKQ010000270.1:35533-43369 GCA_021813425.1 Nitrospirota bacterium | reverse complement strand
CTCTCCTGACCTGCTATATGCTGCATTGCCTGTCAAAACAGGATAGTACCCTGTTTTTGCAAGGTTGACGGATTTTTCTGCTGCCTCTCTTTTAAACACTATCGATGCAAGATCGGGTCTGTTACTGTATGCCCTGCCGGTCGCTTCTTCAAAGGTTATCACGTATTTCCTGAATGAAAGATTATCTTCGATCGTATATTCAGGCGCATCAGGCACCCCTATCGCATTATTAAGAGCTGCAATTGCCAACCTGAAAGCATTCGCAGCCTTAATAAGGTTCAGCCTGGAATTGCTTAAGTCGACCTCTGCCTTGGTCACATCAATCTTTGGTTTTGTGCCGACCTCATAAAACCCCTTTGCCTGTTCAAGATGGCACTGGAACTGTCTGACAGTCTCATCCGCAACATCCCTGTTCTTTTTTGCCTGCAATACTCCATAGTATGCCTGTTTTACATTAAGGATTATCTGTGCAGTCACATTCTCCAGGTCTGATCTTGATGAGTCCAGATTCAGGTTCTGGATATCCACCTGCGTTGAAGTCTTGCCGAAATCGTATATGTTCTGCCTGAGGTTCACGCTTCCTGTATATTGGCTAAAGGAATTGCTGCCCGAGCCGGTTGAACGGACAGACGCCCCGGCGTTCGAGTATGACTTGCTGTAGCCCGAGCTAAAATCTATCTGCGGATAATAATTTGCATTTGCCTCGCCCACCCTGCTCTGATTCACCTTCACCGTATTTGCTGCTGAGATTATATTCGGTTGCTTTTTTAACGCTATTTCCATACACCTGTCGAGATTAAGCAATTCACCATTTTTTATAATCTCCTCTGCTTCTGCCATAGATGAGAAAATCATTAAAAATATAATCGTTATAACTATTTTCATATCAATTTTATCAAGCTCCCGTTTTCATATTATAAAACATGTCATTACTGTTCAAAATAAAATTTAATCGCCTGAAGAAAGGCGGGATGGAGAATAAACACAATAACGACTCCTTATAACGCCCCCTCTTATCCCCCTCTTAAATTAAGAGGGGGAAGGGGGAGTTATGATTCCACAGGCACCCGAAGGCAATAAGCATCAAAATGAGGTATGCAGTCTCAATTATCATGTCGACCTGTCCCGCAGTTTTGTATATGCGGGGTTTATTGTGTTTATGAGGCATTCCGCCTTTCTTCTTTTTTTATTTTGGACAAATATAAAAACATGTATATTTTTAGCCAGTAAAGAGTCAGGCAGCCAGGGGGGGCTGGCTGCCTTAAGGAGGGGTTTATACAAAGGGTTACTTCTACCCTTTTTTATAAAATACACCAGAACTTTGAAGAAATTATGAATAAAGATCAAGGCGTCCTCTTAAATCTTAATATTGTTGTCGTCATCATCTTCGTCATGAAATATTTTTCTGATGTTTATGCTGTTTCCCCATCTGCATGTCTGCGCATTTTAAATAATATGCGCACCTTCTCCTGGAGCCTGTCCATATAGTAATAAACAACAGGTGTAATATAGAGGGTCAGAAGCTGTGATACCATGAGGCCTCCTACAACCGCAAGCCCGAGAGAACGGCGTGAAGCTGCGCTGGCGCCAAACCCGATGGCTATCGGAAGCGTGCCCATAAGCGCAGCCATAGTGGTCATCATGATCGGCCTGAAACGGATGATCGCGCCTTCGTAAATTGCATCCAGAGGCTTTTTCCCTTCTTTCCGCTGCGCTTCAAGGGCGAAATCTATCATCATGATGGCATTTTTCTTGACTATACCCACCAGCATGATGATCCCGACAAAGGCATACAGGTTCAGGTCCTTGCCGAAAATCAACAGTGTTATTAGCGCCCCAAAACCGGCTGGCGGCAGGCCGGAAAGGATGGTAAGAGGATGGATGTAACTTTCGTACAGGATGCCGAGCACTATATAGATCACAACAATGGCAAGGATCAGGAGTATTGCCAGCCCTTTAGTTGAAGCCTGGTAGACCTGGGCCGTTCCCTGGAACCCGGTGGTAATTGAGGCCGGCAGGGACTTTGCCTCCTTCTCTATAGCGGTCACTGCGTCACCCAGCGGGGTGCCGGGCTTGAGATTAAAAGAGATGGTAACGGCGGTAATCTGTCCAAGGTGGTTGACAGACAATGGACCGAGTCCCTTCTTTAGCGTCGCCAAAGAGGAAAGCGGGACCAGCTGGCCGGTGTTGGAGCGGATATAGAGCATGCCTAATGCTGAGGGATCCATCTGATATTGCGGCTCCAGTTCCATGACCACCTGGTACTGATTTGTGGTGGAGTATATTGTAGAGACCTGCCTGGCGCCATAGGCCGAATAGAGTGAATCTTCTATCTGCTGGGCGGTAATACCGAGGGCCGCAGCCCTGTCCCGGTCAATATTTAGGTTGATCTGAGGGTTCTTGATCTGCAGGTCGCTGGTCACGTCCTGCACAATCGGCAGCCCCCGCAGTTTCATCTCGAATGCACCCGCATTTTTGTAAAGCTCTTCTGTCTCCGGACTTTGAAGGACAAACTGGTACTGGGCCTTTGAGAGTGTTGCCTCCAGCCGGATAGGCGGCGGGTTCTGCATAAACATCATGATGCCTGGAACCACCATCACTTTTGGCCGGAGCCCCTGGATAATCTGGTCCGCATTCCGCTTCCGCTCGCTGCGGGGCTTGAGCCTGATGAACATTATACCGCTGTTGGAGCCTACACGCGACCCTCCTGAGCCGACAGAAGACATGAACGCTTCAACATCCGGATCCTGCAGTACGATTTCAGCCAGCTTCTGCTGGTGCTGTTTCATGTCCTCGAAGGAGATACCCTGTGCCCCTTCAGTGAAGGCGAAGATAGCGCCGATATCGTCCGGAGGTAAAAGTCCTGTCGGCATCTTCATAAAGAGGAAGACCGTCAACACTGTCATAGCCATAGTCACTGCGATGACAGTGCGGCGGATGTGAAGCACCTGTTTCAGAGTTCTTTCGTAGAGATTGCGTATGCCGTCGAAGAACCGCTCCATTATATTATATACCCGCCCATGCCGTTCTCTTTCATGCGGCTTCAGGAAACGGCTGCTGAGCATGGGGGTCAGTGTCAGTGAAACCGCACCTGAGATGAGGATTGCCACTGTGATGGTCACGGCAAACTCGTGGAGCATCCTTCCAAGCATCCCGGCCATAAAGAGGACCGGGATAAAGACCGCCACCAGGGAAATAGTCATAGAGAGGATTGTGAAGCCGATCTCCTTTGATCCCCTGAAGGCCGCTTCCATAGGTTTTTCGCCGTGCTCCATGTGGCGGACTATGTTTTCGAGCATTACGATGGCGTCGTCCACCACAAAGCCCACCGACAGAGTAAGTGCCATCAGGGTGATATTGTTGACCGAGAAGCCAAGACCGTACATGGCCGCAAAAGTACCGATGATCGAGAGTGGCAGGGCAAGGCTCGGGATGATTGTGGCTGAAAGATTGCGTAGAAAAAGGAAGATCACCAGAACGACCAGGGCAATAGTAAGCATCAGAGTAAACTTGACGTCAGCCACCGAATCCCTGATCGATTCAGAGCGGTCAAAGAGTGTGTTCAGCTCTACTGTAGCGGGCAACTGGCTGCGGAAACCGGGTATCTGCTGCTTGATGCTGTCCACAACCTCGATGGTATTGGTCCCGGGCTGGCGCTGAACGGCCAAAACAATGGCCCTTATGGATTTGCCTTTTGAATTATACCAGGCAGCAATTTTGTCGTTTTCTACACTGTCTATCACCTTTGCGATGTCCTGCAGACGCACCGGCGAACCACCCCTATAAGCCACGATCATCGGTTTGAACGCTTCGGCATTGTATAGCTGACCGGTCGCCTGGATAGTAAATGCCTGCTGATTGCCCTGGAGCTCTCCTGTAGGAAGGTTCACATTCCAGCGTGCCAAGGCTGCAGAAATCTCATCTATGCCGATCCTGCGCGTGGCAATAGCCTGCGGATCGAGCTGCACACGCACTGCATATTTCTGCGAACCGTACACCTGCACCTGGGCCACGCCGCTGATCATCGAGATGCGCGGCGCAATGATGGTGTCGGCAAACTCGTTTACATCTGAAAGAGGAAGTGTAGTCGAACTGAGCGCAAGATAGATTACAGGCTGGTCAGCCGGGTTTACTTTCCGGTATGACGGCGGGCTTGGCATGTCCTGAGGCAACTGCCTTGCCGCCTTGGCAATCATTGACTGGACGTCCTGGGCCGCAGCATCGATGTCACGCTCCAAAGCGAACTTAAGGGTAATGACCGAAACCCCCTGGCCGTTGGAAGAGTTCATGGAGTCAAGACCTGCAATAGTGGAGAACTGCCTCTCCAGAGGAGTTGCTACTGCGCTGGCCATGGTCTCCGGGCTGGCCCCAGGCAGATTTGCAGTCACCTGGATAGTCGGAAAGTCGATGTTAGGAAGATCATTCACCGGCAGGATGCGGTAGGCAAATATGCCGAAGATCATTACCGCCAGCATGACCAGACTGGTCATGATCGGGCGTTTTATAAAAATATCGGAAATGTTCACTTTGCTTTATCCCCGGCAATGCCCCTGGGGGTTGGTTGTTCTTTTTGCTTTTTCTCAGTCCCTTGCTCTTTGCTCTCTGCTCCCTGCGGCTGTTTGATCTCTACTTTGGCACCGGGCGCAAGGCGCATCTGACCGTCGGTAATTACCTGTTCTCCTGGTGCAAGCCCCTTTTCGATAACTGTCATCTCCTTATGAGTAATGCCTGTAGTAACCGTTCGGAGCTCTGCGGCATCTCCCTTCACAACAAAGACAAACTGTCCCTGCTGTCCTGTCTGGACAGCCTGGGCCGGCACAACCACCGCATCATGTATGGTTGCAAGGGTTATGCGGACAGTGACGAACTGACCGGGCCAGAGGGTGCGTTCCCTGTTGTCAAAAGTCGCCTTCATCATGATGGTCCCTGTTGAAGTGTCTACAGCATTATCTATAAAGGTAAGCACTCCCTGTACAGGACTTTTGTCTTCTCCGGATATATATGCCTCGACCCCGAGTTTTCCGCGTGACATGAATTTTTTTATTTCGGAAAGATTCTGCTCGGGCACAGAAAAGGCTACATAGACAGGCTGCATCTGATAAATAACCACCATAGGTTTGTCATCATTCGCCTTGATCTGATTGCCTTCATTTACCAAAAGACTGCCTGTACGTCCGGAAATTGGAGCATAAATTGTGCAGTAATTTAACTGAAGGCGCGCATTTTCAACAGCAGCCTTGTCCGCATTCACAGTGGCCTTCATAGCCTCGGCATTGGCAATAACCTGTTCGTACCTGTCACGGCTGACGAGTTCTTCTTTCATAAGCTCTGTATAGCGTTTCACGTCCTCATCTGCCTTTTTAGCAAGCGCTGTATCACGTGCCTGATTAGCCTGTGCAGATTCAAGCGCTGCCTTAAAGGGGCGCGGGTCTATTGTAAAAAGAAGATCGCCTTTATTTACATCCTGGCCTTCACGGAAATGCACCTTTGTAAGTTCACCGGCCACCCTCGACTTTATCTGCACGCTCGCATAAGCCTCCACATTGCCGATAGCGCGCAGTTGAACCGGCATAGTCTTCCGGCCCGCAGCCTCAACCGTCACAGGCGCCGCAGGCGCCGTCTTGGGCTGCTCCGATTTTTTGTTTGAACACACATCGAGAAGAAACATTGCCGGGATACAAAGGACAATCAATAATAAACTCCTCAGAAAACTGCTTTTTCCTCTTAAGATCTTCATAACAGTCTTATCCTTTTTTATAATTGTCTTTTATTTAATGTAACCGCCAACTGTTTTCAACAGCACCCCTGTTGCCCTTTTTAATCTTAACGCTGATAATTGATAGTTATATTGCGCATCTGACATCTGCCTCTCTGACGTGACAAGCAGAGTATTTGCATCCATCACATCTATGCTGTTTGCAAGTCCGAATTCAAACTGCCTCGAAACTGCCTTGTAGTTGTCTTCTGCATACGCCACCTGGTTCCTGAACTTCTCTGTTATCCCTTCCTGTGTCATCAGCTCGAGATATGCATTTTCAACTTCTATATTTACTGCCTTTTTCCTGTCCTCATATAAAAGCGCCGATTGTCTGTGTCTTGCCTCTGCCTCCCTCACCTCTGCCTTCCTAAGTCCCCCCTCAAAGAAAGGAAAGTTGATCCTGATGCCACCGTATATACTCTCCCTGTTCAGTGAAGCTGAAGCAGGGTCTTCGTCCTTCCTCGAATAGACACCCTCAAGAGAAAATGCAGGCCAGTATGCGCCTTTTGCATATCCGATCTGTTCTTCCTGCATCTTCTTCTGCAGTTCGAGCGCCTTGAGCTCTGCCCTTTCGGCAAAAGCGGTCTGCTTCAGCGCCCAGATCGTATCTGCGTATTTGCTGTCCATTTTATGCTGATTAATGTCAGGAGTTTCCTTAAGCTCGTATTTGCCTTCGATACCAACAACCCTCGCAAGCACAGCCTTGGAAAGCTCCAGACCGTTTTTTGCCTTTATCTGATCAGACTGCGCGCCTGAAAGTTCGGCCTCTGCCCTCAGGACTGCGGTCTTTGTGACCTCACCAACTCTTAATCTTACCTTCGCTGCATCCCTGTGTTTTATAAGCCTCTCGACATTAGCATCGGCTATCTCAAGCGAGCGCCTTGCCCTCAGGACATCATAATAGGACAGCGAAACATCAAGGAGATAACCCTCCCTGACTGCATAGAGGTCATACCCTGCCTTTTCAATATTTTCTTTTGAAATCTTGAATGCTGTAATCTCCCTGCCGCTCAAAGAAAGGGTCTGGTCGAGTCTGAGTCCCCATGACAGGGAGCCTTCCGGCTGGATTATACTCCCTGATGACGAGAGCTTATCCTCTGTATACCTCGTATAAGAACCGAATGCGGAAAGTTTAGGAAGCAGTGTCGACAAAGTCTTGTCTTTGCCCCTTTCAGCTATGTAGAGGTCTTCCTCTGTTATCTTTATTCTTTCAGAACGCTCAAGGGCTATCCTGTAAAGGTCGCCGAGAGAATACACAGGATAGCCTTCTTTTATCGGCTGCTGATTATCAACTGATTGGGCATATGCATATTGAACAGACATAATAGTTACAATGAGGATCAAAATAATTTTCTTCATCCGCTCACCCTCTTAATCCGTTTGATGCCATGAGGTCTGTTAATTCATAAATTTCCCTGAATAGTGAAAGGATATAGTATTTGAGCGGTTTTATTTGACCGATATTCAAACAGTATGTATTTTGATAAATAAAGAGGGCAAATCCCTCGGAGGTCGAAGACCGAGAATGAGCGAGGATACTATGTCCTTTCTCTTTTATCATAGTTTATGAATTATCCGAGTTAGGCCTGTAATCATTATCCTTCAAAAGACCGCGCATCAGAAGTTCATTAAGTCCCTTTGCGGTAATAGACCTCTCGTCTTCAACGGCCATCGAGAGCATAATACCCCTTAGAGATCCCATAATAATCTTTGCAGTCTCATTGACATTACACTTTCTGAACTCCCCTTCACGGATACCTCTTTCAATGATCTTCCCTACCATCCTTGTCTGTCTCCGTAAGTATTCCCTCTTTATATCCATCCTGAATGTGAATCCGTGCTCCCTTATATGCATGAGGATCAGTTCTTTGTTTTTCATTGCGTATTCAAGATGCATATCGACGAATACCGATAAGGCCTCTGCAGGCGAACCCGCTGACTCTACAGCTGACCTTATCCTCTGGTTCTTCTCGCTGATCCTTTCCTTTATGAGGCTTAAGTACAGTTCCTCTTTATTTTTAAAATACAGGTAGACCCCGCCTATGCTGATGCCCGAGGCCTTTGCTATCTCCCTGATG
>JAKAKQ010000270.1:0-35523 GCA_021813425.1 Nitrospirota bacterium | reverse complement strand
CATAGCCGTATCTGGAGAAAACCTTTACGGCCGCCCCGAGGATCTTCTTTTTTGATTCTATACCTGAACGCTTGTTCATGTGAACTATTGTTCAGTATAGATTAACAGTAATTACCTGTCAAGAGGATCTGGATAATTCGACAAGACAAAGCAAAGGCAATTTATAACCAGACTCTCTCTAATATATCTTCCAGTTCGGAGTAGTCGTTAAAACATTTATCAGGCTGGAAACCATTGTAAGACCTGCATTCAGACCTGAAGAGTATGAACTTCATCCCTGCCTTCTTGGCGCCTACGATGTCTTTAGGAGGGTTGTCGCCTATATATACGGATTCATCCGGAGTGACCTTCATTTTTCCCATTGCCATGGTAAACATTCTCGTATCGGGTTTCTTAAACCCGAACCGGGAAGACAGTATCCTGAGCCTGAAGAAACGGTCAAGCCCGAGCTTTTTGATCTCGGATTCAGAAAATGACCATTGCGCATCAGAGATTATCGCTGTTTTATATCTTTTGCCGATTGAAACCAGCGCTTCGTAAAGCCCGGGGAATACACCGAATTGCCTGATGGTCAATGACCTGAAAAGCATTATAGTATCGAGGACTATAGTCTCTGAATATTTTTTACTCCCGTATTTGTGCATGATGTTGTGAAAGACCTTATAGATGTCGACTTCGGGATAGGGCTCCGTGCTCTGTTCCAGATGCTGCCTGATGCCGTCGAAATAACCCCTTTTCAATTCCTCTGCGTCTATGTTGACAGAATGGTATGAAAGATACTGCGAAAGCACGGAATACACCCAGGGGTCGTACTCGTCCGTCCTTATCTCGATCAATGTGCCGTAGAGGTCAAAAAAGACCGCCCTTTTCATTCGAGTTTCAGTCCCCACCTGAGACATTCCATCGCCTCGCGCGCAAGTCTTTTCCTGTAGTTCCAGTCGAGGTAGGAATTCCTCGCTATCCTGAGCTCTGTCAACGCCATATAAAAAGGGTTTCTCGATGTGATCTTTCTGAATGCTGTTTTATAATCATCAAAATGGCTCGAATAACTTTTAAGAAAATGCCGTATAAAGGATTCTGCCCTGAATGGATTACCTATCCTCCATAAGAATGCATGTTTAATCTCTCCGCAGACCATACCGACATCAAATATCTTATCGCTGTTCTTCATCCTCTCGAGGTCTATTGCGACCACTCCGCCGTTGTCCGTAAATATAAAATTGGTCGGGGTTGCATCGCCGTGCACGATAACGTTTTTTGCCTTCTGTATTATTGTCCTGTTAAGCCATCTGTCCATCAGTTTAAGATATTCTTTCCTGTCTGAATCAGATATCACAGTCTGTTTATACAGCTTGTTCAGCACCTTCCGGAAATAGGCGCTCACAAAATCAAGCCCGACATAATCTCCGTTTTCTGTTCTTTTATGGAAGGCATATAGAAATGATGCAAGTCTCGAAAGCCTGTCCTTTAAAACATCACCGTTATCATTATATATCGCCTTTCTGAAATAATGGTCAAGGTCTTTTCCCTGAATGAATTCCTCTATCAGCGCAAGCCCGATCCTCTCGTCCCTGCTGATCGGGCGGACAACATAATTGGGAAAGGAATCGAATCCATATCCCCTGATTATCCTGAGGTTATTATATTCGCCCTTTATCCTCGAAATCCTGTCCTGTTTTATGTCATCGGTCTTAAAGAATTTCCCGATAATGGCGACCCTGCTCTTTTCCTCTGTATATTTATACACCCTGCCGGAGGCCATCCTGTTGACATGGAAAAGAGGCCCCTTAACATCAGGACATGCCTTTGACAGAAGTATCTCATAAAGCGGGTCGGCGCAATCCAGTTTCCCAAGGTATGTGGTATTCATAAAGGAATTGTAGCAGGTGGACAGGCAAAGCGCATTAGATATTTTTTGACCCCTGCTCGACTTCAATCCATGGTATTATAAAGTAATATTATTTGCATTAAAACCGGATAAAAATTATACCCGGTTAGCCATGGATGTTACTTTTGAATAAATTTTAAAAAGTTTCGGAGAAAGGTTATAGAGAATGGAATTCAGAAAAAAGACGATCCTTATCGCAGATGATAACAAGACTTTTTTAATGTATATCTCCATGCTTCTTAAGAGAATGGGGTTTCAGATAATACCCACTGAAAACGGGATAGGGGCATTAAAACTCCTGCAATTGGTCGGCCCTGATTTAATAATGATAGATGTAAATATGCCTTTAATGGACGGCATTACGCTTTTGAAACATATAAAAAACGACAAACAGACATTCAGAATACCGGTTGTTATGGTATCTGTCGATTCAAACGAAAAAACGATAAAAAAATGTGAAGAACTCGGATGCATGGGATATCTGGTGAAACCGGTAGATATAGATTCACTGCATGATATCCTGCAGGACTGCATATTCTCCCGGATGGGAATAAAAAGGAAACATCTTCGCTCCCAATTCAATAAAAAGGTATCCGTATTTTTTAACGGAATACAGCATGATTTATATGCAGAGACTCTCTCTGAAGGTGGAATATATCTTAGGAAGAAAGATCCTTTCCCTGTCGGCTCGGAATTGGAAGTTCAATTACCATTAAAAGACGGGCACTCCCTTGATCTGAAAGGCATTGTCATATATGTAAAAGGGATTTTTGGCGCTCTGTTCAAAATACCCCCTGGCATAGCAATAGAATTCAAGGATATTTCCAGAGACGATTCGATCAGATTAACCGACTATGTAATAGACCTTCTGGCAGGAGATATTCTGGAAAGCCAGGAAGAAATTGTTATCAAGAAAAAAGTTTGATCAAGTGCAGACCAGGCCTGATGCCCGATCCGGCTACTTCTTTTTGCTTATCCTGTTCTTTGAATCGAGGATAACTATCCTTGGCTTGTTTTTCCCTATCCTGCGGTCTTCGAAATAACCGTAGCAGAATATGATTATCTTGTCTCCGACAGCGCCCTTTCTTGCCGTAGGGCCGTTGAGGCAGAACATGCCTGAGCCTTTCTTGCCGGCAATTACGTATGTCTCAAACCTCTCTCCGTTATTGAGGTTGCTGATCATCACCTGTTCATAAGGAAGTATGCCGGACTCCTTCAATATAGCTTCATCGATTGTGATGCTGCCTTCATATTCGAGATTGGATTCCGTGACCGTTGCCATGTGGATCTTTGCGCGGAGCATGCACCTCAACATACCGCCTCCGAAAAGTGAAAAGTGAATAGTGAATAGTGAATAGTTCTTAAAAATGCTGATAGCTGTTTTTTCTTCATTCTATTATCTTCGGGACTCTGTAGAATTTATCCGTGCGGTCCGGCGCATTCATCAGGGCTTCTTCCCTGCCAAGGGAGGTCCCGGGCAGATCATCCCGCACAACATTGCTTAGTGAAATCACATGTGAAGTCGGTTCTACATTTGAAGTATCGAGTTCATTGAGTTTGTCGACATAACTAAGTATGCTGTTTATCTGATTTTCGAAGAGCTTCTTCTCGTCATCAGAAAGAGACAATCTTGCAAGCCTGGCCAGATGATCTATAGAAATGTTCATTCTGTCAAATTTATATCTTTGTGAGATTGGCAAGTTTCAGGGAAAGCCTTTTCAACCCTATATTCGGGAAATTAACCATGACCTTCTGGTCATCGCCATCGCCGTAAGAGTCCCGTACAACGCCGACCCCCCAAACGGGATGTTTAACCCTGCAGCCTGATGAAAAAAGAGGCCTGATCTTTTTGGGCAGAACCCTCTTTTTGCCGTTTAAGTTTTTAAATGTCTTGGGGGCTGTAATCTTCTCGATCCAGCAGCAGCAATTCTTCGGCAGGTCTTTCAGGAATCTTGATGGTTCCTGGTCCTGCACCCTTGAATACAGTCTCCTCTTGCGGGCGCCGGTCAGAAGCAGGAGGTCTTTTGCCCTTGTCATACCCACATAAAAGAGCCTCCTCTCCTCGGCTATTTCATCATCATTGTCAGAGGCCTTGAAATACGGGAGTATTCCTTCCTCAAGACCTGTAACAAAAACAACAGGGAATTCGAGTCCCTTTGCATTATGAAGGGTCATCAGTGAAATACGGTCGCCTTCGGCAGACTCGTCAATGTTTGTCATCAATGACGCCCTATCGATGAACTCCTGAATATTCCTGCCTTCAGCCGAAGATATAAGTTCATCAATATTCTGTCTTCTCTCTTCGTCAAGCGTCTCAAGGTACCCTGATTTTTCTGCTGCGCTGCTTAACAGCTCTGCTGCGCTCTTGTATGTTACAGAGGACAACTTTTCTATCAGCTTCACAAAATTGCCCAGCTTGTCTTTTGTCGACGTAACTATCCCGTTACCGCGCACACATAATTTCAATGAGTCGAAAAGGCATATGGATTTCTTCCTGGCCTCGTTCTCGATCTTCGAAAGCGTTGCAGCGCCTATACCGCGGGAAGGTGTGTTTATTATCCTCCTGAGGCTGACATTATCTCCATGGTTCACCACAAGACGTGCATAGGCGATCATGTCCTTGATCTCCTTCCGCTGATAAAAGCCGATCCCGCCCACTATGTTATAAGGCAGTCCTGCTTCGCGCAGTGCATCCTCCACCGCCCGGGACTGAAGATTAACCCTGTAAAGTATACCTATGTCTCTGTAGGAATAAGCGCCCTTTAAGAAGAGTTCCTTAACGATCTTTGCAATATGTTTGGCTTCTTCTTCTTCGCTGTCGAGCCAGCAGAAATGCACCTTTTCACCGGTGCCCCTTTCAGTCCAGAGCTTTTTCTCTTTCCTGTTGTAATTAAGAGAGATTACTGCATTGGAAACATCGAGTATATTCTGTGTAGAGCGGTAGTTCCTTTCGAGCCTGACGATCTTTGTGCCGGGAAAATCCTTTTCGAAATTCAGGATATGCCTGACATCAGCCCCTCTGAACTTATATATACTCTGGTCATCGTCCCCTACTGCACAGATATTCTTATGGTGTTTTGACAGAAGTCTGATGAGCTGGTACTGGGCAAAGTTCAGATCCTGGAATTCATCAACCAGCAGATATGAAAACTGGTCCTGGTATTTCCTGAGTATTTTGGGGTGTTCCTGGAACAGCTTGACGCTCATCATGATCAGATCATCGAAATCAAGCGCATTGCTTCTCTTGAGTTCATCCTGGTATCTGACATAGACCTTTGCCAGTTTTTCATCAAAGCCGAATCCATCGCCTGCGGACAGAAATTCTTCCGGTCCGATCAAAGATGCCTTCAGGTAGTTAATCCTTGATGAGACACCTTTATACAGGGCCTCATAAATCCTGATCTCTTTTAATATATGTCTGATGAGATTACATCTGTCATCTTCATCGTATATCGAGAAATCCGTATCATAACCGAGGCTTTTTATCTCTTTGCGAAGGATCCTGCCGCACTGGGAATGTAATGTGCCGATCCATGAAGATGTTATTTCTCCGTTGACCAGATCCCGGATCCTGCCTTTCATCTCATTTGCGGCCTTGTTTGTAAAAGTAACCGCGAGCAGGGAATCAGAAGAGAATTTCTGTTTTTTTACAAGATAGGCAAATTTGTGGGTAACCACCCTTGTCTTCCCGCTGCCCGCGCCTGCCAATACCAGCAAAGGACCTTCAACGTATTTTAAGGCTTCAAGCTGTTGGGGGTTTAGATCTTGCATTAGACTTCCTTTTGACATCTATTTGTTCCAGACGTAATAGAATAACAAATATGGGCACTTTAAATCTACTGGGCTTTTTAATAATTCCTCTGTTATTCAACAGTGACACTCTTGGCAAGATTCCTCGGCTGGTCGACATCGCACCCCCTCAAGACGCCTATATGATAAGCGAGCAATTGCAGGGGCACTGCTAAAAGCATAGGGGACAAATAAGCATTTGAATCCGGGACAAGAACGCAGTTTTTCGAAATTTCACAGACTTCACCGTTACTTTCGTTTGAGATGGCGATGATGTTTCCGCCCCTGCTGTTTACCTCCTGCATGCCGGTAATCATCTTGTCAAAGAGATTGTCCTTTGGGGCAAGGATAACTACAGGGAGGTCTTCGTCGATCAGCGCTATAGGCCCGTGTTTCATCTCTCCTGCCGGATACCCTTCTGCGTGTATATATGATATCTCTTTAAGTTTCAGCGCCCCTTCGAGCGCTATCGGATAATTAATGTTCCTTCCTAGATATATAAATCCTCTTGCCTTAAAGTAGTTTTTGGCGATCTCCTTTACCATATCTTCGGAAGCCAGAGACTTTTCTATCTTCAGCGGCATCAGGAGGAGTTCATTCAATAATTCTTTCGAAACCCCCTGATTTATCCTGCCTGCAACCTGTCCCATCGCTATAGCCAGCAGGTAGACAGCAGTAACCTGCGTTATAAATGCCTTGGTTGATGCAACGCCGATCTCAGGTCCGGAATGAGTATAAAAAACCGCATCCGCCTCTCTTGCCGACGTGCTCCCCACTACATTGCATATGGTGAGTATTCTGGCCCCCAGTTTCTTTGCCTCCCTCTGTGCAGCAAGCGTATCGGCAGTTTCACCCGACTGGGTGATTACTACCATCAGGTTGTCGGAACTGATCAGCGGGTTCCTGTATCTGAACTCCGACGCTATATCGACTTCAACAGGGACCCTTGCGAGTTCCTCTATCATATATTTGCCGGTAAGCGCCGCATGCCATGAAGTTCCGCAGGCTACAATAAATACCTTCTTTATATCCCTTAAAATATCCGGAGTAAGTCCGAATTCATCGAGGTTCACCTCACCGCTTTCGATAGAGAACCTTCCCCTCAGCGTATCGCTGACAGCGCGCGGCTGCTCAAATATCTCCTTGAGCATAAAATGCCTGTAGCCGCCCTTTTCAGCCATGGAAGGGCTCCATGTTATGGATTTAATCTCCTTTTGCACACCAGAGCCGTCAAGGGTTGTAACGACCACGCCGTCATTTGTAAGCACGACCATCTCTTCTTCATTAAGGAATATAACCTCTCTTGAATAATGCAGGAATGCCGGCACATCCGATGCTATGAAATATTCGCCGTCGCCTATCCCGACCACAAGGGGGCTGTCCTTCCTGACACCGACGATCTTGTTGGGTTCCTTTTCATTAATGACAGCGATCGCATATGCGCCCTTCACTTCTTTCAGCGCCTCTCTGACGGCTTCTTCAAGCGGAAGGTTTTCAGCATGATCTTTAATAAGGTGGCAGAGCGCTTCCGTATCCGTCTCTGATTCGAAGCTGTATCCTTTTTCGACCAGTTTTTTCTTTAGCTGGAGGTAATTCTCGATGATGCCGTTATGGACTAAAACGATCCCCCCTGACCTGTGAGGGTGGGCGTTCTCTTCAGAGGGTTTGCCGTGTGTAGCCCATCTTGTATGTCCGATAGCGGTATTGCTTGCCAGATTTTCAGTCTCGATCATGGACACTAAATCCTTGATCTTGCCCTTGCATCTCCTCACATCTATCTTTCTATCAAGGAAAAAAGCTATCCCGGCAGAATCGTAGCCCCTGTATTCGAGGCGCTTCAGACCTTCAAGTATGACCGTGACCGCATTCTTATTCCCTATATATCCTATTATCCCGCACATATTACACCTTCTTTTTCCCCTTCCCTTTTCTTGCTTCTGATTTCTGACTGCTTACTGCTGATTTTCTTCTGGCCCATTTCAATATATTGCGCTGCTCGACCCTGCTTATGGCAAGGGCCCCTGGCGGGATGTCCTTTGTCACTGTAGAACCTGCGCCTATATAAGCGCCTTTCCCAACCCTCACAGGAGCAACAAGCTGGGAATCACTCCCGACAAAGACGCCGTCTTCAATAATGGTAACGTGCTTCTTTTTGCCGTCATAATTGCAGGTTATTGTTCCGGCTCCTATATTGGCGCCCCTGCCGATCTTTGTATCGCCGAGATAGCTCAGATGTGATGCCTTTGTGCCGCTTCCGACGATCGCCTTCTTCAATTCTACAAAGTTGCCTATCCTGGCCTCGCTGCCTATTTCAGAGCCCGGCCTTATGTGAGCGAAAGGCCCGACTGAAGCCCTGTCTTTTATGTCGGAGTCTTCTATCACCGTTGAATCCTTGATTGTAACCTTATTGCCTATCCTGCTGTTGAGGATCCTTACATTCGGGTATATTGTTGAATCCCTGCCTATTTCAGTATGTCCTTCGATATAGACATTGGGATACACTGTTGTGCCTCTTCCAATATGCGCATCAGGATGGATAAAGACCGAACCGGCATCAAGGAAATTTACCCCTTTCCCGGTCCATTTATCTATAATATTTTTCTTCATCAGGTATGACGCCTTATAAAGCTCTTCCCTTGTATTCACTCCCATAAATTCTTCTTCTGACCCTATGCAGTAAGCAGATGTCTTCAATCCTTTTTGATAAGCCAGTGCAACTATGTCGGTAAGATAGTATTCCCCTTTTAAGCTGTTTTCCCTTATATCTTTAAGAATGGACATTGCATCACTGTTTATGACATATACTCCGCTGTTCACCTCGTGTATCTTTTTCTGTACCTGATCAGCATCTTTATCTTCAATAATCGACAACCCCTTCCCTGACTTATCCCTCACGACCCTTCCGTAACTGCCGGGGTTTTTTGCTATAAAGGAGATTACCGAAATATCATTTTTGTTTTTCTTATGGAGGTTGATAAACCTTTTTATTGTATCAGGATCTAAAAGAGGGGTATCGCCGTTCATCACAACAACAAGCCCCTTGAGATTTCCTAAGGCGGGCCGGGCACACAACAGGGCATGACCTGTGCCTTTTGCCTCTTTCTGCAACGCAAAGACAACACCTTTTGCCGCCAATGATTTTCTTATCAGGTCAATATGCTGTCCTGCGACTACGATAACCTTATCAGGTCTTAACCTCAGGGCCGTATTCACAACACTCTGAATCATGGGAATACCCGCGACATTGTGCAATACCTTTGGAACAGCAGAGTTCATCCTCTTGCCAAGCCCTGCAGCAAGTATGACACATGCGGTCTTCATTCTTTAGCCTCTCCAATCCTGATCGGAGCCGCGATCCCTCCTGAAAGGATGATCTTTATACCTTCATCGATAGGTATATCCGTATAAAAAACAGCGTCCTCATGCACCATTACAATCTCACCGAGATAAAGGTTGTTTGTCGGGACGTAAACAACCCTGAGGCAGGATTCCTTTCCGGAATTTTCCGCCTTTATCGTGCACTCTTTTGTAAGGAAACCGAACGCATATGAACCTCTCCGCGGATATTCGATAACAACGAACTTCTTAAAAGATGATGTCTGGTTGTCGGGTGAGAACGCATCGACAAGCTGTTTCACAGCTGTATAAAAACCTTTAAATACAGGCAGTCTCAAAAAGATGTTTTCAAGATACCCTATAATTTTCTTCCCGAATACATTCGTTGATATTATGCCGACCAGGAAAATGAGGACTAATGCTGAAATAAAACCCAGACCCCTGGTGTGATATCCGAGTATCTTGAAATATACTGGTTCAAGCAGGTCGTCGACAAAACTGATGAACTTGCCGATCACCAGAACGGTTATGATCGCAGGTATCGAGACAAAAAGCCCTGCGATAAATTTTCTCTTGAGGGTAGCCCGAATAGAATTGCCCATCGTTTGTATGTTTATAATAAATCCATGGACATCATTATTTCAATGTCCGGATTATCTGATATTCGCACTGTTTATCTGCCGGCCTTCTCAGCCACATCGTCAGGTATATCAAAATTGGCATACACGTTCTGGACATCGTCATTGTCTTCGAGGGCATCCATAAGCCTTATCATCTGTTCCGCAGGCTTTGCATCCAGAACCACATAGTTTTTGGGGAGCATTGTCACTTCGGCAGATTCGATTGGTATATTCGCCTTTTCAAGTGCCGCTTTAACAGTATTTAAATCCTCAGGAGCTGTGATTATTTCATAATTGCCTTCCCCGGGATCGTTTTTCATATCCTCGGCCCCTGCATCCAGAGCAGCCGTCATAACAGAGTCTTCAGACGCCTTTGATTTACTGACCAGTATATATCCTCTTTTATCGAACATCCATGAAACACACCCTGTCTCACCAAGGCTTCCGCCGTTTCTGGACAGAATATGCCTTATCTCGGGAATGGTCCTGTTTTTGTTATCTGTCAACACCTCGATCATTACCGCAACGCCTGAAGGCCCGTATCCCTCATATACAATTTCTTCGTATGAAACACCCGGGAGTTCGCCCGTCCCCTTCATGATCGCCTTCTTCACGTTGTCACCAGGCATGTTTACTTCCTTGGCCTTTTCTATAGCTGTGCGCAATCTCGGATTGCCGGCAGGATCGCCGCCGCCCTGTCTCGCAGCTATCGAGATCTCTTTAACGATTTTTGTGAATGCCTTTCCCCTCTTTGCGTCTGTATGCGCCTTTTTATGTTTTATCTGAGACCACTTTGAATGTCCTGACACAAAATTCCTCCGGGATTATTTATTTTGGGGCTTTCTCTTGTTTATTTCTTCTAATCTCTCTTTCGAGACCGCGCTCTCTTTTGAACCGGGGAAAAGTGCGATAACGATCCTATAACCTTTTTCTGCCTCTGTAAGGTCGCCAAGGTTAAATTTTGCCTCTGAATACATAAACATTTCCTGGGGCCTTGAGAGGTTCTCTTTTTCAAGAGACTGCTTCTCTGACGATAATTCAATGAATTTCTTGACGACAGGTGTATGGAACTTGAGCAGTTTTTCCCATTTTGCATTGCTGTAATAGCTGTTTGAGAGATTATCATCGATCATGTTTTTCAGGGTTGAATTCGGATAATTTTTTAAAAATTCACTGTACAGACTTTCGGCCTTTCCGAAAACAGGAGGGTTATAATCATTAAGGTAGACTGACATAAGCCTCCAGTAAGATTCCTGGTGTATTGAGGCCTTCGGATATTTTTCAATAATATCTCCGTATGCAGCCTCGATCTTTGGCAGAACAGTCATCCTGTCGGTATTTTCAGCAAGCTCAAGGATCTTCTGGAAAATCTCAAACGCCTTTTTCTCCTGTTCTTCAACACCCGGCTCATCTGTATCTTTTTTAGCCTCTTCTGCTGCAACCCTGCTTGAAAAAACAGGGACCAAAAGCAGGCACAGAAACAGCATCGGGAAAAGTTTGGGTTTAATCATGATTTTTATATTAATTCCAGGGGCTTAATACTGTCAAGGTTACAGTGAAACCATTATCTGTCTTTATCCAGGACTTCTCTCACCTTCCTTAACAGATTATTTTTCGAGATAGGTTTAAGGATAAAATTCAATCCCTCTTCGAGTATCCCTTTCTTGTGTATAATATCTGCCGTATATCCGCTGATGAATATAACCTTTATGTCGGATTTTATTTTTTTGATCTCTGTATATGCTTCTTTTCCATTCTTCCTGGGCATTATTACATCAAAAAGAAGAAGCTGAACCATTCCCCTGTTCTCCGAAAATTTTTTCACGGCATCCTCTCCGTCTTCCGCAGTTATGACATTGTATCCGTACCTTCCAAGCATATCTTTTATAAGTCCCCTTACTGACGCATCATCCTCTGCTACAAGCACGGTCTCTGTGCCTCCTTCAACAGATTGAAGGTCTTTCTGTTTTATCTCTTCGACCTCTGACTCGATCACAGGCAGATATATCCTGAATGTCGTGCCCTCATTCGGTTCACTATATACATGGATATATCCATCATGCTGCTTTATTATGCCGTATACCATTGCAAGCCCGAGACCTGTCCCCTTCCCAACTTCCTTGGTGGTAAAAAACGGTTCGAATATCTTGTCCTTCGTCTTTTCGTCCATTCCTGCTCCGGTATCTGAAATGGAGATGAGGGCATATTCTCCGGGCTTACCGTATGCATGCGCCTTTATAAATTCCTCATCTATATTTACTGCTTCAGTCTCTATGGTCAACGACCCTCCATTAGGCATCGCATCCCTGGCATTTGTTGCAAGGTTCATCAGGACCTGCTCTATATGGCTTGAATCGGCCATTACTGTAAGAGCCCTGTCAGTCAGAACAATCTTTAGTTCAATATCCTCGCCGATCAGTCTTGACAGGAGCTTCGTTACTCTTTCGACTATCTCGTTAAGGTTCAAAGGCTTGGGGTTCATTATCTGTTTTCTGCTGAAGGCAAGGAGACTCCTGATCAGATTAGCAGCCCTCTCCGAGGATGAGAGTATCTGCTCTATATGGACCCTTAAGGGGTCATCTTCTTTTATCTTCATCTGCATCAGGTTTCCATACCCGATTATTGCTGTGAGGATATTGTTGAAATCATGGGCAACGCCCCCGGCCAATTGCCCGACAGCCTCCATCTTCTGGGACTGTCTGAGCTGCTCTTCTAACTTCCGGTGCTCTGTAATATCCCTGCCGACCTCAATAACACTGTTTACAATCCCGTCTTCATCTTTCAAAGGGAATGTCCTGAGGTCCCACAGTCTGCCGTCAGGGGTTGGGACCACTTCAATCTCTGCATTACCGGTACGAAAACTCCTTTGAACCGGGCACGGATCACATGGTTCGGTTCGGTTATGCCATAATTCATAGCAGTATCTATTAATCACATAATCGGTCTCCTTGCCCAATGCAGCAGAATAAGAACGATTTGACCATATTACTTTTAGCTCGGGGGAGAGCAGTGTCAGGATATCAGGGATAGCGTCCAGAAGCGCCTGGAATTCATTTGAAAGTCTGCGGAACCTGGCTTCACTTTCTCTCAGTTCATCATCCGCTTTTTTACGCTCTGTGATATCAATAAGCATCCCTGATATAAATTCCCTGTCAAGAGATGCGCTCAGGATGACTGTCCTTATCTTGCCTGACCTTGTAAAAACTTCGGACTCAAAATCCTTTACATTGCCTGCTTTTTTAAGCATTTCAATAAAGCCCTCTCTATCCTTGGGGTTTTTATATCTTGCCAGAACACCAAAAGACATCATCTCTTCAGGGGATTCGAATTCAAAGATGCTCAACAAGGCCTGGTTTACATACAGAATGTCACCCTTCAGGTTGGTCTGATATACCCCTACAGAGGCATTGTCTACAAGGTCCCGGTATTTTTTCTCTGATGCTTTCAGCGCATCCTCGGTTATTTTACGCTCTGTGATGTCGCTGATAAGTGCGTCATAGGCCGTAACAAATCCCTTTTCATCGAAATGCTGTACAGGGGTATTTTTCACCCACCGGACATGACCGTTCTTGTAGATTATCCTGTGTTCTATAGATGATACTGCCTGTCCTGAAATAACCTTTTCTGCATGTTCTCTTACCTTATCTTTGTCTTCGTCATGTACCATGTTGAACCAGAGAAAGCGGTCTGTTTCATATTCCCCGGATGTATAACCAGTTACTGCGACACAACCCGGGCCGTGATATGTCTTCACAGCATGTCCATTTTCGACCTTTACAGTATAAATATAGTCTGTTACCGAATCTGTGAGCTTCTTGTAACGTTTTTCGCTCTCATTAAGCTCGCCCTCTATCTTTTTGCGGTTGGTAATATCCCTGACGATTTCTATGCCTGCTATGATGTTACCTTCTTCATCCAGTAAAGGCGATGCTGTAATTTCAACGTGAAATATCCCCTTTTCAGTGGCGGCACTTCTTTCCACCATATGAACCTTGTTGTCTTTAAAAGACATTGCAACAGGGCACCCTTCACAGACTTTATCCTGATATTCATATGCCTTGTAACAATACTCTCCTATATGCTCCCCGATGAGCTTTTTATGGTTTTGGTTCTGATATAAAATTCTAAAATCAGTGTCCTGAATGCTGACACCATCCCCCATGGCATCAATTATCGCTTGCAGCCGTTTTTTGTCATCTAACAAGTTCATGCGTTCCTCATTACATCGTATCAGGACTCAATGCCGTATTCCTTTATCTTTGTCAGGAGCGTCTTATAGCTGACCTGCAGTGTCTCCGCAGCTCTGCTTTTATTTCCCTTTGTCTCTTTCAGGGCGCGTATTATCCGTTGCGTCTCCACAATTCTCGTTGCTACTTTAGCAACGTCCTCAAGGGTCCCACCCATAGGAAGAGTCCTGAAAGAACTCTCGACTGACACCTGCTGATTAAGCGCAATATGGTCGGGGCTGATTACATCATTTTCACAAAGGATTATAGCCCTTTCTATGCAGTTTTCGAGTTCCCTGACATTGCCCTTCCACGGATAATTCAAAAGCAGGTCAAGCGCATCCTTCGAAATATTTTTATGACCTGTTTTCAGCTCAACACAATATTTATTTATAAAATATTCTGCAAGAAGCGGGATATCATCCTTCCTTTCACGTAACGGCGGTATTACTATCGGGAATACATTTAACCGGTAATACAGGTCTTCCCTGAACATCTTGTCTTCTACCGCCTTTTCAATGTCCTTATTGCTGGCAGCAACTATTCTCACATCAATTTTAATGGATTTTACGCCGCCAACGCGCTCGATCTCTCCTTCCTGTATCACCCTCAGGATCTTCGCCTGAAGCGACAGAGCCATCTCGGCTATTTCATCAAGGAATATCGTCCCTTTATCTGCAAGTTCGAACTTGCCGAGTTTTTTTGCGTCTGCACCTGTAAAAGAGCCCTTCTCATGACCAAACAATTCTGATTCAAGCAGTTCCCTGGGAATTGCCGCACAGTTTATCGGGACAAAAGGATAAGGGCTTCTTGGACTGAGGTTATGTATCGCCCTTGCAAAGAGTTCCTTGCCCGTCCCGCTTTCACCAAGGAGTAAAACCGTCGTCTTTCCGGGAGCGACTTTCTGGACATTCTGGGCAACTTCACTTATGCCCCTGCTCTTGCCTATTATCATAGGCATTCCATACCTTGAGGCCAGTTCATCCTTAAGGAGTATATTTTCGGTATGCAGTCTTTGCGCCTCGAGAGCCCGTCTTATCAACAACAGCAAGTGGTCTGTATCAAAAGGTTTTGTTATAAAATCGAATGCACCCTCTTTCATGGCTGTCACAGCAGTCTCTATAGTGCCGAATGCCGTCATCACTATAACAGGCGTTAAAGGACTCTCAGCCTTTGTTATCCTGAGAATTTCAATCCCGTCTTTCTTCGGCAGTTTCAGATCAGAAAGAACAAGATCAAAATGACTCTCTTTTATCTGCCTCATGCCTTCCTGTCCGTCGCCTGCAACAACAACCCTGTATCCTTCTGATTCAAGGGTTTCCTTAAGCATCTGGGCCATTGATTCCTTGTCTTCCACCAAAAGGATTGTCTGCATATCCCTATTTTACCTCAAATACTGTTTTAATAATCTGTTATTGAACACCTATATTCTTGCGTCTTTCAGAGCCTTCCAGCATGAGCAGGCAGGTTCTGGGAAATCCAGAGCAAAAAAGTCTTTTAATAATAACGAGACTTTTTCGGAAGATCCCTGCATCGTCTCAACAACCTCGGCTGCTGAAAGCCTTTTTCCGGCTATTCCCGCAGCATAATTGGTTATGACGGATATGCCGGCAAAACATATCTCCAACTCCCTTGCAAGCACAGCCTCTTGCATAGCTGTCATTCCAACCATGTCAGCCCCCAGCATTGAAAATGCCTTAATCTCGGCTGCTGTCTCAAGCCTTGGACCGTTAGTACATATATAGACGCCTGTTCCGGTTAAGGCGACACCGGATTTCTGTGATGCCTTAAGAATATAACTCCTCATGTCAGGACAAAATGGTTCGGTAAGGTCAATATGGACAACTTCGTCTTCATCATAAAAAGTTGACTGCCTTCCTTCTGTCATATCAATCAATTGATCAGGCACTGTAATCATGCCGGGGTTCATCTCAATATTTATTCCGCCCGAGGCGCTTATTGAAATAATCCTCTTAACGCCTAACTCCCTGAAACCCCATATATTTGCCCTGTAATTTATTTTATGCGGCTGGATATGGTGCATTGTACCGTGCCTCGGCAGAAAAGCCATCTCCTTTCCTGATAATGACCCTATCCTGTAAACATCTGATGGTTCTCCGTATGGAGTGCTTAATTTTACTGAATCTGTAATTTCCAGCCCTGGTATGTCATAAAACCCGCTTCCGCTGATTATACCGAATATCGGCATAAATACCTCCTGTACAGCTCATGGTTCTCAGCTCACGGCTCATAGGTTATAGGTTACATTCTGGCGCTATGAGCGGCTAACTTATTTAGTGTCTGTTGCGGAAGCTGTTATTTGTCACCCTGAACAAAGTGAAGGGTCTCGCAACTCGTTGAGTTCATGAGATTCTTCGCTTTGCTCAGAATGACATTTAGTGTTTTCAGTGTTATCCGCAACAGAAACTATTTAGTGTTATAATAGCTTACATTATATTTCCCGGTAATTAATTTGTGAAGATAAATAATTCTATTGGCAGTAGTGAGGAACCTTTGCTCGACAAAGAATTTCAGCTAAGATTGATTAATAAAGCCCTTTCACACGGCGGGGAATATGCAGATGTTTTCATGGAACATCAAAAACTGACTTCACTCGTGATCGAAGACGGCAAACTCGAGAAAATCATAACCGGTACAAAGGCAGGTGCAGGCATACGGCTTATATACAAAGGCAAAACAGCATATGCATTCAGCAATGACTTCTCTGAAGAAGCCTTGATGCAGGCTGCATCATATGCAAGCAGGGCTGCCAGAGAAGAACCTGTCGATTCCATGGTTGATCTTACTGTCAAGAGACCATCTATGAATTTTGATATAAAATTGTTCCCATGGGATATACCTTTACACAATAAAATATCCGTCATCCGAAAGGCTGACAGCATTTCAAGAGCATCCGACAGCAGGATAAAACAGGTTACAGCTGTATACAGGGATTCAGTCCAGAAGGTTCAGATTGCTACATCGGATGGTTTTGTTGCCGTAGATGAAAGAATATATACATCTGCAATTATTCAGATAATTGCGGTCCAGGGCAATATTATCCAGACAGGATATGAATCCGTTGGCGGGTTGACAGGTTTTGAACTTTTTGAAAAAAATGACATTGAAGAGTTAAGCCTAAGGGCAACAGGACGTGCAATAATGATGCTGACGGCAAAGAGAGCTCCCGGCGGAAGAATGCCTGTTGTAATATCATCGAGCGCAGGGGGGACCATGATACATGAAGCTATAGGTCACGGACTCGAGGCAGACCTTGCACAACAGGGGCTTTCAGTGTTTTCAGGCAAGACAGGAAGCCAGGTGGCGTCGAAACTCATAACAGTTATAGATGATGCTACGCTTGCACAAAAAAGGGGATCATTCAGGTTTGACGATGAAGGCACACATTCACAGAGGACCGTTCTTGTGGAGAACGGTATCCTGAGAAATTACATGTATGACAGACTTTCGTCAATGAAAGATCGTGTTCAGTCAACAGGTAATGGCAGACGCGAATCATATCAGCACCGCCCAATACCAAGGATGTCAAACACCTTCATTGCAGAAGGGTATACTCCCCCTGAGCAGATCCTGTGCTCTTTGGAGAAAGGACTTCTCGTTGAAAAAATGGGTGGCGGGCAGGTGAACACCGTGACAGGTGACTTTGTCTTTGATGTCCAGGAAGGTTATCTTATAGAAAAAGGGGAAAAGGGGGATCCGGTAAGAGGGGCTACATTAACAGGAAACGGCCCTCAAATCCTGAAATCCATAGACATGGTCGGGAATGACCTTGGATTTTCAATCGGTACATGCGGGAAAGACTCACAGGGAGTTCCTGTTTCTGATGCAATACCGACAATCAGGATACCTGAGATTGTTGTCGGCGGTACCTGCAAAAAAGAAGAGTAGTGTATCGAACATTATACATATGAGGATATTTATCAACACTTCAGTCATTCTCACCCTTTGATATAAAAGCAAATAATATCTGGCACCATATTTGCTTATCTAAAATTATAATTATGCGATTACAGAGAACTATAAAAAATGAGGTAAGTTTTGAGGGTATAGGCCTTCACACCGGCAGACACTCAAAAGTAACCATCAAACCAGCATCAAGAGATGCTGGCGTAACGTTCGTCAGAACTGATAAACATACTGTTATAAAGGCACATACCGGTTCTGTGATCGACACTGCCTTTGCAACAACAATAGGTTATGACGGGGTCAAGATAAGGACCGTTGAGCATCTGCTGTCTGCACTCGCCGGACTGGGTATAGACAATATAATCATAGAAATAAACGGCCCTGAGGTTCCTATCTTAGATGGAAGCGCAACAGAATTGATCAGTATAATTCTTAAGGCCGGCATTGCAAAGCAGGGCAAAAAAAGACCCTTTCTCAGGATAAAGAGACCTTTTATCTTTGAAGATGGTCATGCAAAAATAGCCGCTCTTCCATATAATGGCACTCGCATAACATACAGTATATTCTTTAGTCATTATAGTTTCGGCGAACAGAGACTCAGTCTTGATATTACTGAAGAAAACTTTGCCAGAGAGATAGCTCCTGCAAGGACTTTTGGGTTCCTGAAAGATATCGAATATCTCCGTACAAACGGCCTTGCAAAAGGCGGCTCACTTGACAATGCAATAATACTCGGAGAAAACGGCATACTGAACTCCTCCGGGCTAAGGTTTAAAGATGAATTTGTGCGCCATAAAGTACTTGATTCTATTGGAGATTTTTCACTTATAGGTTTTCCGATATACGGTCATATTATCGCAAACAAATCAGGACATTCGGCAAATATCAGGTTCTTGAAAAAATTGCTTTCAACACCTGATGCTTGGGACATATTGACAGAACAACAAATACCCACAAGCCCTGTTTTACATATAAATACTTAAAAATCAAAGGGTTAAGGCTTTTATAATTTTTTCTCCAAAATTTCTGTCAATTATGCTACTATAATCATGCTAACACAACAAAAAAAGGCTGGAGAACTGCCATTCTCCAGCCATAGAAAAAACAGATCTTATAAACTATTTTTTCTTCTTCGCTGCTGACTTCTTTGCTGCCGGCTTCTTTGCAGCCGGTTTCTTTGCTGCTGCTTTCTTTTTAACTGCCATTTTCTTCACCACCTTTCCATCCCCGAAAACCGGGGAAGTTTGAATTAAAGCTTCCCCATCAGCATTATCTTATCACCTGACAGGAGCTTTTCTAAATCGGCATCGCTGACTTCCTTTTTGCTCTTAAACTCGCTTTCATCCATTGTGCTTGCAATGATTTTCTTGTTAAATTTTTCTTCAATATCTTTGAAACCTTCATTAACCAGGGATGAAGGCCCTACAATAAAAAGGTTAACAGTATCAGAATCCTCATTTTCAGCAAAAGGACCATAAATGAATGCGATTTTAGCACCCGATGTTTTCAATAAAGCCTTAAGAGCGCCAGGGATACCTAGTGATTTTGCTATAAGACTTTTGAGTTCTGAGAATAGTGGTGATTTTTTCTCTGCCTGAAAATATTTAAGATTTGCAACTCTTTTGCTTGTGAGTATACCCATTTTCTCAAGATTGTCCAGCTCTCTTTTTACGCCTGAGGGGTTCTTTCTTAAAAGGGTTGCTATCTCTCTGACATAGAACTTTTCTTCGGGATTATTAAGAAGAAGGGCCAGCAGATCAGCCCTTACTGAGGAGGAGAACAAACTTTTTAATGTATCTCGTACCTGTTTTGACATTTTCTGTTTATAAATATATAACAGAGTTTTTAGGTTTGTCAACAAAAAAATTACAATTCATAACATTTTTTATTTTTTGATATACAATCGTTTTATTTTTAATAAACAACCCATTTTTAATTTAATACAAATCATTCAATATGCTGAATGGACAGAATACCTGCAGAATACAATCGTTTCATCGAATAAACAGTCATTTACATATATGATTTATTCCTGCAAATTTGAAATATAAAGGGATTTATTAATCAGGTTTTTTATGAAATAGACGATGAACTGAGAATTATATGCGGGATTATTAGAAGATATTCGATTAATTGATTAACTTTCTTACAGCCTTTAAATTTCTTTTGTCATCATCTTCTGATTTTTTGGGTGTCTCAAGGATTATGGGGATATCAATAAAAAAAGGATAGTTCAATAAATCCCTGAAGCCTTTCATGCCTATCTTCCCCTTACCAATATGTTCATGCCTGTCAACTCCGCAGCCGAGCACACCTTTTGAGTCATTAAGATGCAGAAGCTTTATTTTCTCTCTGCCGATATATTGATCAATCTCGTCTGAGATCAATTTTATGCTTTTAATTGATCTGAAATCATATCCTGCAGAAAAAGCATGGCATGTATCTACGCATATGCCTGAGATCAGACCGGCAGGGGTTTTATCTGATATTTCAGAAATCTCCCGGATCTTTGATGTGATATCCCCCTTTTCCCCCGCTGTATTCTCAAGCAAAAGCCCTGCATTCCATTTTCCCTTTTCTGAAACCTGGGAAAGACAGTCTATAGCCCTTTTCCTTGCGGTTTTTGGGTCTTCACCTACTGCGCTCCCTGTATGCAAAACAATATAATCAGCTCCTATCTCATCTGCTATATTCATCTCGAAGATAACCATATCTATAGATTTTCCTATCAGATCCCGGTCCCTCGAAGCTAAATTGATCAGATATGACGTATGGATAAATACAGGTGCAATGTCATATGTCTTTCTTAATTCTCTGAATGACCTTATTTCATCCGGGCCTCTGCCCTTTACAGACCATCCCCTCGGATTGTGCGAAAAGATCTGAAGTGTATTGCATCCGAGTTCTCTTGCCCTTTCTAAGCTGCAATGCAGCCCTCCTGCAATAGAGGTATGTACTCCTATCCTGCGCATTGAAAGATATTAACATATTAATGGCCGCCGTGAATGAGAACAGGCAGGCATCTTACACATACATACTTTTCGTCGCCTTCATGCACACACTTGAGCAAAACCCTTTCTTTGTCCGATATTCCACAGATAAAACATTTTAATGCCATTTTTATTCCTCCTCGGTTTCTCAGGCCTGACTATTATGCCAGTTCGTTTATTTCTTTCACAATCTTGTCAGGGTCAAGGTTATGCATCATGGACCCAAAAGCTATTGACTCCATATTTATTCCCGGACAGGTAAAACATCCGCCACCGAAATACTTCTGTATGACGTCTTTTGCACCCGGCTGTTCCCTGATAACATCTCCGATTATGGAATCCTTTGTCACGAGTTTTTTTGTTGCGTTCATCTTATCCTCCTTATTTAATTTTTTATATCTTCATTTTAGCCGATGAGAAAAATGAATGATATGACCTTTGTCATACTTGTAGGAGTTGAATTGTCAGCATCTGATAAACTCCCAGCCTTTTCTATCTCACATTATTCATGAATTTCAAACAAAGCAAGCCAGAATGAGGCGGGATATAGTATTCGAGCGGTTTCTTTTGCCGATATTCCGACAGTATGTTTCTGTTAGATCAAGAGGCAAAAGCCTCGGAGCGCAGCGAGAATGAGCGAGAGTACTATATCCCGCCTTCCACCTGCAACAGTTTATGAATAATCCGGGCTATGAATAATAAAGATGCTTTATGACATTTATCATAGACGGCTTGAATTTTCTGTTATATGATTAATGCAGAAATCATGTAAATATTTTAAGGAGGAAATATGGACAGGTTTGTCAAAAATTTTATTATCTCAAGCATAATCTATCTTGGAATCTCATCAATACTGGGCGTATGCATGCTGAGGTATCCCTCTCTAATGTCGCTAAAGTTTGTGCATTCCCATCTTAATATGCTCGGATGGGTCTCGATGATGATCTACGGGGTCGGATACCATGTTCTGCCACGGTTTTCCGGAAGACCGCTTAGATATCCACAACTTGGAGAATTGCATTTCCTTGCAGCAAACATCAGCCTCATCGGCATGCTTTTATTTTACACGCTGAATGTGTTTATGCCTTTGAAGACTTTTGAAGGATTTGCAGCAGTTTTCGGAGCGCTACAGGTGGTCTCGATCGGTTTGTTTTTTTACAATATGCTTGCGACCCTTCTGCCCAAAGCATAAAACCGTTTATGTCAGGGACTTCAGCTTTTCGAGGTCCCTGATAACAATCCTTCCGGACTTTGATGCTATCAGCCCCTGCTTTGAAAACTTGCTCATGGTCCTGATGGATGTCTCTACTGTTGTCCCGACCATTTCTGCTATGTCCTGCTTTGTAAGCTTGATGTTTATCATCATACCGTCAGCAGTCTTTTCCCCGGCCTTGTCCGACAGTTTTATAAGCAGTGATGCAATCCTTGATTCCACCTTTTCGAGAGCTATACTCTTGATCATCTCGTGAGAGTCTTTTATCCTGTCCCCTATATTAGTTGCCATACAATACATAAGGTTCGGGAATCTGTCCATTATCTTCATGAGATTATTTCTCGAGATTTTCAGGACCTCTGTATCATCCATAGCAACGGCATTGGCAGGATAAGGGAATCCCCTTACAACAGCTATACCGCCAAAAAAATCTTTTGGTGAAATGATCTCTAAAATTATCTCTTTGCCTTCCTGGGATATCTTTGTTATCTTAACCTTCCCTTTTGTAACAATATAGAACCATTCAGACTGGTCGCCCTCGGAAAAAATGGTCTCTTTTTTTACGAATTTGTCAGGCATAAGATACGGAATTATCTCTCTGGCTTCCTGTGGGATTAATGTGCTGAATATCGATACCTGCCTGATGTCAAACATAGAAGTAGAATAATAAAAAAAAGGACAAATTACAAACTAATAAAATTTAATAGAGTTTCTAAAATTAGAATTTATAGGTTACCTATATATTTTCCTTGACAATTCTCTAAAAGTCTGTTTTTATATAATCATTAAGCGCCTCGTTACCTCCCCTAAGCTGCTGTCCACATCCCACGGACAGCAGCACTTTTTTTTATTTTATTTCAATAAGTTCATATTTTCTTAAACCAAGACCAAGCCTTTCAGCTTCTTCTATCTGTAAGATATAGGGCTTATTGTGTAATTTCATTATAATGTCTTCTCCATCTTTTATATCCCTGTCATTTGCAAGAGAACCCGGCAGGGGAAGCGATCCGAGAAGCATATCAATGCTCGCTTGCTCTATAGATACGATATCTTCAGATATAAGGATTCCTATATCCTGAATTACAGGGACATCTGCGGCAGGCATACAGTCACATTCAGGCTGGATCTCTGCCATAAAATTAATATAGATTATTTTATTTGGCTCAAAGGTACTTATTACAGCACGTGCAGCCTCAGCAAGTGAACGTATGAATCTCTCGCTGTCCCCGGGAAGTGTCAGGGACTCGGACTGGCAGACCCGCTCGCACCTTCCACACCTCCAGCATACATTATCTTCCCAAACCAGTTCATCATCCTTAAATTGAATGGCATCCAGCGGACATACATCCCTGCACTGATAGCACAATTCGCATTTTTCAGCATCCCAGACAAGCTCTCCTTCCCCTATTGTATGCATTGAACCTCTCCCGCATTTCCATCCGTATGTGCGGTGATATCCGCTCACCCCTCCCATTGCAAGGTTCTTGATCGCCCCAGCGTACCCCGAATTAATATGCCCCTTCACATGAGAACAGACAACCATGGCCGGGACATCATAAATAACTGAGGCTATCGCAATCTCACCAAGAATCTCCCCTGCCTTGACCATCAAATTATCATTACCGTAAAGACCGTCTGCAAGGACAACCGGAGAGCCTACTGAAAGATGATTTATCCCGTTTTGGTTTGCAACCTCAAGATAATCAAGGCCCTTTATCCTTACAGTATCTGTAACAAATGGCCTGGCCCCTATTCTTTTCAGGGCATCCACAACCTTCCTTAAGAAGACCGGTCTTACTATCCTGTGTGCGCCTTCAGAGCCAAAATGGGTCTTTACTGCAACCCATTCATCAGGGCTGAAATAATTCATCATGCCTATTTCCTTCAAAAGCCTTTCCAGTTTACCCGGCATGCTGTCGTCGTAACTCCATTTTTTTGTACGTGAAGATGCGAAGTAGACCTTTGACATTAGACCTCCTTAAACAGCAATTCAGCTCGCAAGCTGTTTGGCCGACAAGCCGGCAATCTTGTTATATATCCACCCTATCACTGTCCCGCTGACCAGACCGTCAAGGAATCCGTATATTAATCCTAAGAAGCTCCCGAGCCGTGTTATCGTATATCCCGGATATATAGACTGTGCGAGCACCTCGAGAAACAACCTGCCATAGTGGGTATAGTAAGAAATCCAGGTAGTTACAAAAATAGATACACCCCATACTGTGCCAAGGGCTATGCCCAACGCTAAAGGTTTAAGTTTAACCATAGCCTCAACCTCCTGCAAGACTTTTGTCGTAAAGTTCTTTCTTGCTGAGGCCGTATTCCTCAGCAATCCGTTTAACCGCATCTTTTCTGCCAAGTCCTTTTCTTATGAGTGACTTTATCTCCATCATAGCATCCTCAATATTCGCTTTTATCTCTTCAGGTTTGCCTTCAACCACTATGACATACTCCCCTGCTATCTTTGAGCTGTTCAAACGTTTAAGTATTTCCGGTATCTTCCCTCTTATCACTTCCTCATAGAGCTTTGTTATCTCCTTTACAAGGACCGCATTTCTTTCTCCGAATATTTCATTTATATCGGCAACAGACTCCAGTATCCTGTGCGGGGCCTCATATATGACAATAGTCCTTTTTTCAAGACTCAGCTCCTTTAATGCCTTTTGCCTTTGGGATTTCTTTGCAGGAAGGAATCCGCAGAAGATAAACTCCTCAGTCGAAAAACCTGATATCGAAAGTGCTGCAACAAAAGCCGCAGGTCCGGGGACCGGGATTATATCGATCCCCTCTTCAATAGCCTTTTTTATCAAGACACTGCCCGGGTCTGATATGCCCGGGGTTCCTGCATCAGATATCAATGCTACTGATTGTCCTGAATTAAGCCTCTTGATCACCTCTTCAGACCTTGCCTTTTCCTTCTCTCCACAGTAGCTTATCAAAGGTCTGGAGATGCCATAATGATTAAGGAGCTTAAGCGAATGTCTTGTATCCTCTGCAGCAATAACATCAACCTCTTTCAAAACCCTTAAAGCCCGAAGACTAATATCCTCAAGATTCCCTATCGGAGTTGATACGATATAGAGAATTCCCTTCACTGCACATTCAGCATCTTTCTTAGTTTTCTATCGGTCTTTATAATCTCATCAGCGTCATCGCCTGTAAGTTCCCATATGTATCCGTCTTTTTGAGTTCGCCTGAGCTTGATCTTTACCGGCTTCTTTGGTTTTATCTGCTGCAACTCGGGCTGCTTTGAGAATTGGAAACCTTCCTTATTCTCCGGATATGCTGAAGAGATAAAAATCAATATTGATATGGCGACCAGGATAATCCTCAAATATCCCATCAATAAATTAGGCCCTTCTCTGCCTTGAACGACTTAATGCTGGATGTAGTCCAGCCGATGTCAGAGGACTGTCCGCAGTTAGGACATATCAGGCATATCTTGACCTTGCCTTTACCATCCTTGCTTTTTTTAAAAAAAATGTTGAATCCCTTTTCATGCCTGCAGTTTAAACAAACCCTTAATTCTTCCATCAGTAACTCCTGTACTTGTTTGTTATTGGAAACCGCCTGTCCCTGCCAAAGGCCCTGGCAGTTATTTTTATCCCTGGCGGCGCCTGTCTCCTTTTATACTCGCTTTTGTCTATCATGTCTATAACCTTTTTAGCACATTCAGGTTCGCATCCGAGTTTCAGGATCTCCTCAAAGCTCATTTCGTCCTCGATATATGCCTTGAGTATCGGGTCAAGCACTGGATAAGGAGGGAGGGTATCGCTGTCTTTTTGATCAGGCTTAAGCTCAGCAGTAGGTTCTTTCCATAATACCCTTTCAGGGATTACCCTGTCTTTCCCTTCCGAATTTCTCCACCTGCATATCTCATACACGAGTGTCTTGGGCACATCCTTTATGACCGCGAAACCTCCGGCCATATCTCCATAAAGTGTAGCATACCCAACACTCATTTCAGACTTATTTCCTGTTGTAAGTACGAGCCAGCCGAATTTATTGGAAAACGCCATCAGGAGGTTGCCCCGAATTCTGGCCTGCAGGTTTTCCTCTGTTGTGTCCTCTCCCCTGCCGCTGAACTTGCTTGAAAGCACTCTAATGTATCCCTTCATAATATCTTCGATAGATATTTCTATTATATTAATGCCGAGATTCTGAGCAAGCTCAAACGCATCTTCCCTGCTCTCTTTTGAAGTAAATCCTGACGGCATGAACAGTCCGGTCACATTCTCCCTTCCGATCGCATCGACTGCGATCGAGGCAACAAGGGACGAATCAATCCCACCGCTAAGGCCGATAACAACGCCCTTGAACCCGTTCTTCCTGATATAATCAGATGTCCCGAGCACAAGCGCCCTGTATATCTCTTCTTCGCACTGCAACACGGGCTCTATATAAAAATGCCCAGGTGATTTTCTTTCGGTACGCTCAAATGCAGGGATTTTAATCTTTTCGACTTTACCTGCCAATCTTGTCATTTTATGTTTTTCTGATGATATTTTGACCTTTCTGAATCTCCTGACCTGTTCGATATCAAGGTCTATGATCATCATATCTTCCTTAAACTGCTTCCCCCTTGCCATCAAACAACCCCTGTGGTCATAAACCATGCTGAAGCCGTCAAACACCAGCTCGTCCTGGCCGCCTACAGAATTAAGGTATGCGATCATAACCTTGTTCTGTGAAGACCTTTCACCTAAAATTTTCTCCCTTCTCAAGTGCTTGCCTCTCTCGTACGGTGAAGAGTTGATGTTTATTATCACTTCGGCGCCTGCAAGCGACTGAATACGGGCCGGGCCGTCACTGTGCCAAATATCTTCACATATGTTAATCCCGATCTTTATATTGTTCAGGCTATATACAGGAAACCTCTTTCCTGACCTGAAATATCTGAATTCATCAAACACTCCATAATTCGGCAGAAAAATCTTGTGATACACATCGATTATCCTTCCTTCAGCAATTACTGCTGCTGCATTGCATATGCTTTTATCCTGTTTCAGATCAACAAACCCTATTATGGCTGTTATGCCGGAAACCTTACCGCCAATCTTCTTTATCTCTGCAATATTATCCCTTATAAACTGGGGCTTAAGGATAAGGTCCTCAGGGGGATAGCCTGTAACAGCGAGTTCCGGAAAGGCCACTATGTCGGCCTTATGCCTTTTCGCCTTCTTGATATATTCCACGATTTTTTTGGAATTGCCGGGGAGGTCCCCGACCGTAGAGTTTATCTGTGCAAGTGCTATACGTAAGATCTTCATCTGTTTTGTCCTTTTAACAATAATAAGAAAAAGAGCTTTGTTTGTAAAGCATCAATGTTTAAACTGCAAAAAGCCTTTGATACCTGATAAACTATGGCATGAAAGACTGGAAGGATAATATATATTTTGTCCTTGTGGAGCCGAAGGAGCCAGGCAATATCGGCGCCTCGGCAAGGGCGATAAAAAATATGGGCTTCAGGAACCTTTGCCTTGTAAAACCTCCTCCTTCGATGACCGGTGAGGGGAGATGGTTTGCCCGTAATGCCCACGATGTTTTAGATTCTGCGGAGATATTTACTACGGTTCAGGATGCAATAAAAGACAAAGCAATAGTTGTCGGAACAACGAGGAGGATGGGCAAAAGGCGCGGCATGATTTTTCCGGTGGAACGTGGCGCCAGGAGGATTTTTGATATAGCCGGAAATAATAAAACAGCGATCCTTTTTGGAAGAGAGGCAAGGGGGCTTTTTAATGACGAAGTGGAGGAGTGCGGTTTCATGCTGACGATCCCCAGCAGCAAGATCCAGCCTTCCCTGAACCTTTCCCAGGCGGTCCTGATTATTGCCTACGAGCTCTCGAAATCAGGCTTCTATCCGGAAATTGCGGGTGACGAAGATAAAGGTGAAGGACCTCCAGTCCTCAAACGCCGGTCTTTACTGGATCATGGAGATATATCGCCCTTATACGAAAGGATTTCAGGCATTCTGGAACTGCTTGAGTATATCCCGATGGGCGACAGGAACCTCAAGAAAAAGATCATTAATAACCTGAGGCATTTTATCGGCAGGGCAGGACTTACCGAATGGGAATTACAGATGCTGTACGGTATATGCCGGCAGATAGAGAAGAAGATGAAGGGTAAGGGCTGATCTTTGGCATAACTGACAGATATAGGATATTTGGCCTATGACAAAAATATATTATCGGAGAAGATTTTTAAAAGGGCTCTTTGTAGCGCTAAGGATATTGCTTTCCTATAAAGCTGCAAAGATATTTATGATCTTTATGTCTTCCGGGACACAATCTGCCTACCTTAAAAAGCTCCATAAAAGAAACGCCTCTCTTATAAGGAAAAAGGCCATTGAGATGAAAGGCGTTATGATCAAGGTCGGGCAGTTTCTGAGTTCGAGGATAGATTTTCTTCCGGATGAATATATATCCGAGCTCTCTCAACTTCAGGATCAGGTCCCGCCCCATGATTACCCTGAGATAAAAAGACAGCTTATCGATGCATTTGGTTCAGCCCCTGAAGATATTTTTTCGAAATTTGATGAAGAGCCGGTTGCAGCCGCATCACTCGGGCAGGTCCACAAGGCAGTCCTTAAAAATGGCCAGGAAGTCGCCGTTAAAATCCAGTACCCTGATATAGAGAAGATCATAGAGACCGACATAAAGATGTTCTATGTACTTGTAAAGATAATGCGGGGCAGGCATGGGAATATAAACCTCAAGATACTCCATGAAGAGTTTTCGAAGATAATCAGGACTGAGCTTGATTATATTCAGGAGGGTAAAAATGCCGAAAGGTTCGGGGAGAATTTCAGGGAAGATGAAAGGATAATAATACCACTTGTAAAATGGGATTACACAAGACCGAAGGTTTTAACACTTGAATTCGTCGGAGGCATCAAGATAACAGACTGTGTTGCTGTTAAGGCAGCGGGCATTAACTGCAAGGAGACCGTAAATCTCGTTGCAGAGGCATATTCAAAGATGATCTTTATCCACGGCTTCTTCCACGGCGACCCACACCCGGGGAATATATTTGTGATGGAAGGTCCGAAGCTGGTATTTGTCGACTTCGGCATGGTGCAGGCCATACCTGACACTATAAAAAGAGAACTGCGAAGGTTTGCCAATTCCCTGGTTGAAAGGAATACATCTAGGATAATAGAATCGATGGAAAAAATGGGTTTTATTATAGAGGGAGCTGATTATGGTGCATTAACCAATGTTGCACAATCCCTGATAGACAAATACAGGGATATCACCCCGGCGGAACTTAAGGCCCTTTCTGTTGATGACATCTCCGAAGAGATAGAGAATATCATCAGCATTATTAAATACATACAGATACCAAACAACTTCATACTCCTTGGAAGGACTATAGGGATACTGAACGGGATCGCTTTCAATCTTAACCCCGAAATAAATATCATCGAAATCGGAAAGCCCTATATAAAAGAGTTCCTCAGGGGAAGCCACAGGGAGCAGAGAGAGCAGATTTTTACGGACCTGAGAGATAAAATAGGGAGTCTATGGGGTTTGCCTTTACAAATAAATGAATTTCTCTCAAAGGCAAACAGGGGTGAACTGTCTTTCAGGCTTTCAAAATCAGAGATGCAGAAGATCACAGGCCAGTTCAAGTCCATGACAAATGTCATGATGCTCGTGATCCTGACTGTGACAACCGCTGCGTCTTCACTCTTTTTTATATTGATCGGGAATAAAACGCTTGCACTTGTTGCAGCCGCTGCTGCAGTAATTTTGGGCTTGTTGTCTGTATTCAGGCTGATGAGGGATTAGCCCGGATAATTCATAAACTATGATAATAACGAAAGGACATAGTATCCTCGCTCATTCTCGGTCTTCGACCTCCGAGGAATTTGCCCTCTTTATTTATCAAAATATATACTGTCTGAATATCGGCCAAATAAAACCGCTCAAATACTATATCCTTTCGGCATTCAGTAAAATTTATGAATTAAGTGTATTAGACAAGGATATTTCTGAAAGTCCGTTTTTAAGAGGATATGGTACAATGTATTTGAAAATTTCACTATGAAAAACAATTCTAAAGAAGGTTGCGTAAACATTATCTTCACAAAAGATAATGCTGAGAATATAAGGAAGGCTATTGACTGCTGCAAAAATGTGCTCATCTGCGGCATCGAGGGGGTCGGGAAAATAACAAACACTGTCATGGCGGTCAAAGACAACACCAACGTTTGCTATTCAGGGAACCCTCTTGATTATGAAGGGAAACTGCGGCCAGGCAGCTAGTAGAAATATCTCAAATATATTCTGTCATTGAAAAAAGATATCAGGATAGTTGAGGATCTGAATGAACTGCTGATCACAAAGGATGATATTATACTTATAATCGATGAAATATACGGCCGAAGCAATGCACACATGGAACAGATAAGCAGACTGTTTGATATGGGAAATATCCGGATCATCCAGATAGTTGGATGTATGAAGAACATGGGAAATCTGATTGATAAAATAGACATTATAGTTGAATTGCACCTTGACAGCGCCTTTATTGTTGACAAGGAATTGGGACGGTCAATATGCAGCATATTCGGGAAGAAGTAACAACGGTATGCAAGTTTGTTAAAGCCGGAATACTATTAGTGTGCTGTCTTAAAATAACCTTACTCATTCTGTCATTCCGAGCGAAGCGAAGAATCTCGTCTTTAGATTGCTTCGTCACTTCATTCCTCGCAATGACAGTGTAGAGAAGTGTTACAGACAGCACATTAGTTTCATTTTTTTAAATTTCAAAAACGGGGTATTTATTATGTGTGAGATAAGATTTGATGAACTCGGACCTCAAAAAGTCATGTATCTTTATTCCCAGAAGACAGGTCTCAAGGCATTTGTGGTTGTCGACAATACCGCCCTCGGTCCATCCATTGGAGGCGTGAGGGTCTCGCTGTCAGTAACTGTTGAAGAAGTGATGCGGCTTGCAAGGACAATGACCATGAAAAACTCTATTGCAGGCATTCCGCACGGCGGCGGCAAGGCCGGGATAATAGCCGATCCAACAGACCGGAACAAAGAACGGCATTTCAGGATATTTGCCGGACAGATCAGGGGATTGAATGAATATATACCAGGACCTGATATGGGAAGCGATGAAGCATGCATGGCATGGATTCATGATGAAATAGGAAGGGCAGTCGGCCTACCTCAGGAAATAGGCGGTCTACCGCTCGATAAGGTCGGTGCAACAGGGTTCGGCCTGGCTGAATGCGCTGAAGTAGCATGTCCTTTTGCAGGGATCACACTAAAAGGTGCGAAGGTAGCAATTCAGGGGTTCGGAAGCGTCGGAAAGGCAGCAGCAAGGTTTCTGTCAGAAAAAGGCGCTGTGATAGTTGCTGCAAGTGATACAGGAGGTACAATTTATAATGCGGATGGAATCGATATTAAATCACTTATTGAGGCGAAGTCCGCCACCGGCAGCGTGATAAATTATAAGGACGGTGCAAGACAAAAAGTTGAAGATGTTTTTTCATCTGACTGCAACATACTGATCCCTGCAGCAACCCCTGATGTCATTAACAAGGATAATGTCCATTTAATAAAAGCAGGATTGATACTCCAGGGGGCAAATATCCCGGCGACACAGGATGCGGAAGAAATATTGCATAGCAAGGGAATCCTTTCGATCCCTGATTTCATAGCAAACGCAGGCGGCGTTATTATGGCGGCGATGGAATATGCAAAGAAGATAGAAAAAGAGGCCTTTGATGCCATATCGACAAGGATAAAGACAAATACAAAACTGATACTTGAGAAGTCGAAAAACGAAAATATTCTCCCCAGACAGGCCGCTGTAGAAATTGCCAAGGAACGTGTGCTTGAGGCGATGAAGTACAGGGAATATTAAGATTGTTGGGGATATGGAAAAAGGGAGAGGATGGAAGGCGGTCCTTGAGGTAATGCCCTCAGATAATTTCTTGCTAAATTAAGTTTTTTTATGATAATTTTAGGTGTATAAGGATAGGGCAGACTATGAAGCGCGAGCAGATTATTAGAACAATAAAAGAAGTATTAAGCGAGCATGGGATAAGGGAAGCTTATCTATTCGGCAGCTTTGCAAGAAAAGAAAGATACCGCGATATAGATATAGCTATTGAGCCTCCGAAGGGGAAATTTTCACTGCTTGATTTGGTTGGCGTCGAGCAGGAACTGGAAGATGAAACCGGTAAAAACGTAGATGTTGTAATATACCGTTCAATTAAACCACGACTTAAACCATATATCGAAAAAGACCTCACTGCAATATTGTGAAAAAAATCAGGAAAGATAATCTGGTTTATGTTGATGATATACTATCGGCAATAAAGAAAATAAACAAATTCTGCAAAGGCATTGAAAGAGAAGATTTCATGAAGAATGAATTACTGATGGATGCAGTTGTCAGAAATTTGGAGATAATAGGCGAGGCATCATCAAAACTTACGGCCTCTTTCAGAGAAAGACATAAGGAAATAGAATGGCGAAAGATAATTGGAATGAGAAATCGTATCATTCATGCGTATGATACTGTGGATTTTGAAACTGTCTGGGATGTGGTTAGGGAAGACCTGCCTGAGTTAAAGAAAAAATTGAAGGCGATTGTTTCAGCTCAATCATAAAAATAAACTGACCCGCTTTTTCACTACTGACATTGGAACTTTTGGCAATAGAGTTATGGTGCTTCTGCTCTTAAACTGTGGGAGAGGGATTGGAAGTTTTTTGAAGCAGGCAGAGAAATTGAGGCGGGTGAAGGGAAAAGATAATGAGGTTAGGAAACAGCCAGTTCAGCTTTGATAGGAAGAGTTTTGATGTCTTTTGCATCCCTAAACCATTTCCTGAAATTTAAAACTGAAAATCCAACCACTTCACCGCTGTCAGGATTAACCCTCAGAAAGAAGTCATCTTCTACTTCTTTAGAAATAGCTTTTTCAGGATCACCTATCGAAATGTCAAGAATGTCACCCTCGTCGTCATAAGCCATCTTTATTTCTTTTCCCATAAGGTCTCTCCTATCTTTATTATATCAGTAATATAGCAGGTAAGAACAAATGAACGCAATCCCTTCTTTGCTACCACAAGCAAATATTTTCCGTCAAAAATATCACCGTAATGTTTATAGTAAAGCAAAACCTCAGCATCTCTCTTGCTTTTCTTTACATAGTCAGGCAACGACAAAACTTCCTGTATTTTCTCTTTGTAAAACTCGACTTCAGGATGTTCCCTGATAATGTGCGCCCATCTCTCATCAGTAAGTTCAATTGAGTTGTTAAAAATATCAGTTATTATCATTATCTTTTTTGATTTTTAGCCTATGGTAAGACATTATATCATAATGAAAATTTAGCTTGAGCGAAAATATGGCAAGAAATGAGAAATGGCAATAGCAAAATTAAAGACCTGCCACCAAAGGATGAGTTGGTTCATATGTCTATTAGTCATGGCGCACTTTTCTCTCATCATTGATTTTTAACCTGTCCCTAACCAATCCTTCCACGAAACCCAGCCCTTGTTCTTGTAAGTCTGGTTCGGTGCAGAAGGAATATCTGCTGGTTTCATTCCTATTCCGAGTAATTCACTCTTACAATATTTTCTCCAATGTTCTACATTTTTCAATTTTAAGTTATGAACAAATTTCTGCGCTACCGTATACTTACGGAACTTTTTGAATTGATTTGCAACATTTGCAGAACCAAGCCAATCGCTAAAGCTAATCCACCCTTTATTCTTATAAGTTCTTTCTGGTTTATATGGAATATCATCAGGCTTTCTTCCTTCCCTTTTTAACTTTCCCTACAGTTTTTCTCTTCTATAAAATGTCTAAACGCATTTTGGATGGCCTTTTTTTGATGAGGAAGGGGTTTTAGCGGTTTCGGAGGAACAGCTTTGCCTTCAAGCTGCTTATGGAAACGGCTAAAGAATTCTCTATCAAGGGCACGCCAAACATCGCCGCTACAGAAACTTACCCTGTTGCCATAGAGGGAGAGCTTGCGGCTGAAACGGTCTGTGTTTGTACAGATTAGCCCGAACTCAATATGTCTGCATATATTAAAAGAGAGATCTGTAAAGGTGCTTAGTTCTTTGCGGTTAAGTGATATATTTTCATCATCACGGTATTTACACTGAATTGCCCAAAACCCGCCGTCCTTAGTTTCTGCAATAAGGTCTATGCCTTCATCAGGTTCCGGCAGGTTAAGCTTTTTCTTTATAGAATACGGAACATCCCGTAAAAGCCATACATTTTTGAGCAGAGTGACATATTCTGGGTGTAACTGAAGGAAGTATTTTGTCAGAGATTCAAAACAGTTGCCTTTTTGATTTTCATTTAATGATTGTAACTGAACCTTGAAATCCTGCCAGTTATTGCATTTGAGAAGGATACCAATTTATGTTCATGTTTTAATTCTCTCCACAAAAGAAGTTTAGCGCAGCAGGAAAATAGAATCAATAGAGGATATTGTGCTAAGGGGTCCGGAGTTTCAATCAATCAGCACCTTCATCTTTGCATCAAAGATCATTGCATTAAGTATTTTTCAAGGCGCCAAGGGTCCAAAGCGCGCTGACAGGCAAGGCTTGCATGTTTTTGCCGAAGGGGAGGCATTCACTGCCTGTATAAAGGACTATGCCTCTGTGAAAACGCCGGCCCAGTGATTCTGACATAGCCTGAAGCCCCTTGAAGTCCTGGGCATTCACTGTCTTTCCGGCCTTGGTCTCGATACCTACGACTTTCCCCGCGGTGCTTTCAAGTGCGATATCGACTTCCTGTCCGGTCTGGGTCCGGAAATGAAAAACCTGAGGCTGAATTTGAGACCAGGCCTCCTGCTTCCTTAACTCCATTGTGACAAAGTTTTCAAGAACCGCACCGATGCCACCCTGATGAGCTTCCACACCATCCTCATATAAACCAATAAGATTTGATGCAAGTCCTGTGTCGCCGAGCATGATCTTAGGGGCCTTTACAAGTCTCTTGCCAAGGTTGCCTGACCACGCGGGTAAAGGCTGCAAAAGAAAGGTCGTCTCAAGAAGGCTCATATACCGCTTCAGGGTAGTTTGAGGTATTCCGATGCTTCTTGAAAGTTCTGAAAAATTAAGAAGAGAGGCAGCCCTGGCTGCTATAAGAGATAATACCCTTGGCAAAATGGTAAGTCCCTCGATATGTGCAAGGTCCCGCACGTCCCTCTGGAGGATAGTGGTTATATATGAGCCGAACCACGCCTTTCTCCGCGAGAGAGTTGCCCTCTCGATAACTTCTGGATATCCGCCAAGCAATATTCTTTTTATAGTCTGAGTCCTGTCTTCAGCGGCTTTTGAAGAAGAAAGCAGCTTATCACCAAACACTGCGTCAATAAAGCCTTCCCTCACCCCTTCTATTTCTCCCTGTGATAAAGGCCACAAGGTCAGTATCTCCATCCGTCCGGCCAGGGATTCGGAGAGCTTCGGCAGAAGCATTACATTTGCAGATCCGGTAAGTAGAAAGCGACCCGGCTTACGATTTCGGTCAACCTCTGCCTTGATTG
>JAKAKQ010000215.1 GCA_021813425.1 Nitrospirota bacterium | reverse complement strand
ATGTTCCCGGGATATGAAATAAATGCGATAACAAATGGTGTGCATTCTTTCACATGGACATGTGAAAGTTTCAAAAGACTGTATGACGAATATCTTCCGGGCTGGGCAAACGAACCCGAACTCTTTGTCAGGGTAGGCCGTATCCCTGATGAGAAATTGTGGGATGCCCATATGAAAGCAAAAAATCATCTTATTTCATATATCAAAGATACAACAGGCGTTGAATTGTCCTCTGACATTCTCACGATCGGGTTTGCAAGAAGGGCTACTGCCTACAAGAGGGCGGACCTTCTTTTCAAGGACATTGACCGTCTTGAAAGGATAGGTTCAGGCAAGATACAACTCGTATATGCAGGGAAAGCCCACCCAAAAGACGAACCCGGGAAAAGGCTCATACAGGGTATCTTCAACTATAAAGAGAGGCTTAAGGACAGGGTCAGGATCGTATATCTGAAAAACTATAATATGGAAATAGCGCTAAAAATTATTTCAGGCGTAGATATATGGATGAATACACCCCTAAGACCACTTGAGGCATCAGGCACAAGCGGTATGAAGGCCACTCACAACGGAGTTATGAATTTCAGCGTGCTTGACGGATGGTGGATCGAGGGACATATAGAAGGGTTTACCGGTTGGGCAATAGGCCCGGCCCCGCATGAATTAACACCCGGTGCTGATGCTGATGTGCGGGATTCCGAGGACCTCTACAACAAACTGGGAAATACAATAATACCCTTATATTACAGCGACAGGCATACATGGATAAGGATGATGCAGAACGCCATCGGTAAAAATGCTTATTATTTCAACAGCCATCGCATGATGCGAAGATATGTTACAGAGGCTTATATAAGATAAAAGGTTTTTATAATTTTTTCAAAACAGCTCCTACAATTAAGTATTAAGTTAATCCCTTCTTTTGATGAGTTTTTATCTTTACATTTTCATTAGATTCTGAGTAAAATTACTCAAGCTATTGAGTAAAATGCATGTTCAAGAGATACGCATATAAAAACATATTAAAACGCCTCATTGAGCCGAGGAAGTTTATACAGGTGCTTTCCGGGCCGAGGCAGGTGGGGAAGACCACCCTGATACAGCAGGTGATGAAGGATATCAGCATCCCCGGCCATTACGTCTCTTCAGACGTGGTTTCAGCGGCTTCGCTTGTCTGGATTCAACAACAGTGGGAAACGGCAAGAATCAAACAAAGATCCGGCCTTTACAAAAAAGGCTTTATCCTTGTGATAGACGAGATACAGAAAATACCTGGCTGGAGCGAGACCGTGAAGCTTCTCTGGGACCAGGACACCGGAAACCATATCAATATCAAAGTTGTGCTTCTCGGTTCAGCGCCCCTGTTGATCCAAAAAGGGTTGACAGAGTCGCTTGCCGGAAGATTCGAAATGTTCAGAATCCCGCATTGGTCATATTCCGAGATAAAGGAGGCATTTGGCTTTTCTCCTGAGCAGTTTATGTATTTCGGGGGCTATCCTGGAGCGGCCGCCCTTATTTCGGATGAAAACAGGTGGAGGCACTATATAAGGGACTCCTTGATTGAGACCACAATATCAAAAGACATCTTTATGATGACCAGGGTGGACAAGCCCGCGCTGCTGAGAAACCTCTTTGAGATAGGATGTTCATATTCAGGACAGATAGTCTCCCTGAATAAGATGCTGGGGCAACTGCACGATGCAGGAAATGTTACAACACTCTCACATTATCTTGATCTGCTTGCAGGCGCAGGGATGATCACCGGCCTGCAGAAGTATTCTCCGAAGAAAATTGTGGAGAAGGCCTCAAGCCCGAAACTGCAGGTATTAAATACGGCTTTGATTACTGCACAGACCTATACAGGCTTTGAAAGGACAAGGCTGGATGGCGAGAAGTGGGGGCGGCTGGTAGAGTCCGCAATCGGAGCGCATCTCATCAATATCACACAGGGAACGGACATTGCTGTCCTGTACTGGAGAGACAGAAACAGGGAGGTGGATTTTGTTCTCAAACAAGGGAAAGAGCTGGTCGCAGTGGAAGTAAAGAGCGGAAGAGCAAGGACATCGCTACCTGGTATGGAGGCGTTTTCAAAAAACTTCCGCGTAAAGAAACTGCTGCTCATAGGCGGAGGCGGGATAGGAGTCGATGAGTTTTTGAGAATGGATTATGGACAGATTGTGTCGTTATTTTCCTGAAATTGAATGTGATGGCGATAGCATCATTCAGGGATGAAGAAACTAAAGAAGATATACAAAGAGGGCAATGTCTTCTATGGCTGATCTCAGTATTGTCAGGGAATGGCTGTCCAAGGCGGATGAAGACTTTAATTTCGCAAAGATAAATCTCGAAGAAGATACTTAAAAAAGTTTTAAGCTCTCCCTCCGCTGTCTGTCCGTCCCACCGCCGAAGGCGGGTGCAATATCAGTCTCCTCGGCGACTCTACGATAACGCTTCGAAAATTTCGGAAGTGCCATAGTAAAGACCAGAGAGAATAGAACCTTCTCGCTTCTGGCCGCCGCTCACTCCTTCCCCCCTTCCTTCTTTTGCTTCCCCGCCCCTACAAAAATGCAAAAACAAGAAATATCAGAGCCTCTTGTTGCACTGCATGCAGTAATCCTTTTCAGGCACAAAGCTTCCGCATTCCCTGCATTGCACAAGATTTATCGGTAATTCCCTCTTGCAATGCCTGCAAACGGTATCTTTCTTATAGATTACCTTTGAACAGTAGGGACATCTTATGGTTTTCCCCGTGGAAACCTTTGGCTGGAGTAAAAATACAACTAAAATAACCGGAGGGAAAATAAAACATAAGATCGCCCAGAAAAACTTGCCCCTGCCCTTTTTATTTGCAATAAATCCACCGGCTAATCCTGCAACGCCCCTTAATATCAGAAGTCTGTACAATTTAGTCCACTTAATTCATAAATATTCTCGAACACAGAAAGGACATAGTATTTGAGCGGCTTTATCCGGCAGATACTCAGACAGTATGTATCTATGAAAATAGAGAGGCCGGATTCCTCGGAGATCGAAGATCGAGAATGAGCGATGATACTATGTTCTTTCTCTATAATCATGGTTTATGAATTATCCAGGCAAGTTCTTCTTTGAAAGGAGTTCTATTGTTTTTTGATGAAGCTGCTGGTTGCCCGATGCCAATAAGGACGTGCTGCGCTTTAAGTCTAAAGGAATATGGTTTATGTCCCCGCCCTCGAGATTTGTCATAATTCCGCCGGATTCTTTTACAAGAAGCCAACCCCCTGCAAAGTCAAAACTCCTTGAAGGCGATGGTGAGACAAAAACACTTATTGCCCCATATGAAAGATATGCAAGGTCAAGGGCTGTTGCCCCAAGGCACCTTGTCTTCCTGGACTTTGAAATAAGAGGCAAGATGCTGGTAACATCCTTGCCCGGGGACTGTGCCTCATAAGCAACAAGATAAAACTCATCATCCTTCTGTGAATGAACCTGCTTTCCATTGAGAAAGACCCCTGAGCCTTTTTCAGCCCAGAATTCATCTCCGTTAATAAGGTTAATGACATATGAAAGATTGACATCATTCAGGGTATCACCATCGGCAACGGCAATTGAGGTGCAGTAAAAGGGGATTCCCGATATCGCGTTTTTACTTCCATCTATCGGGTCAATAATAACTTTTCTGCCTCCACTGTTTATATCTATTACCCCTATTTCTTCAGAGACAATAGTAAGGGGTTCTCTTAGTGATTTAAGCCCGTTTATGATGATTTCCTCTGCAATATTGTCAATTGGGAATGTCTTGTCGCCTGCGGCCCCGTAGCCCACAGCTTTTTTGATGTCCGGAGAATGCCTTATAACAGAAATTTCCTTTAAGAGGTTTCCCCCTATTTGTCTGAGGTCCTTTATTTCCATAACTACATTATTTTACGTCAAGGCAAATATTCGGGCAACAGAAGATTTGAATATCTTTATTGAATGGCTTTGTTGGTCTTAAGCGACTGGATATCCCAAATAAGTTGTATTTCATTGCCTGCATGACTCATAGAGAGTTTGAGATTTTTTAGATTAGATATGTCTTTATCCCTTGGGAATGCAGATACAAAAGTTATTGATACAGGATATTCTCTCTTATAAAAGGTCCTGGTTTCTTCTGTTTTTATCTCTGTCGCTGGTGGTATGTTTCTTAATCCATCTGATAATTGAATGACTGAAACCGGATTTTTAACCAGATCCTGACCAAGAGGTCCTTTTAAGGAATTTATGTTAATTTTAAAATAAAAATATCTGGTGAAATTAAATTTCGGCAGGTCTTTCCCTGCATTCTCCTTGCGCATAAGGGGTTCTGTAATCATCGTTGCCTGCATCTTTATATTCCCTGATGAATTTACAAGTGTCATCATGCTGAAAATGTCAGAGTAGCTGAGGTTATCGACAATAACAGCAGGAACAGCATTCTTTTTTGATATTAAACCGGGTCTGTAATGTCTGTATAAAAAGATGGATGATAATATAAGGATAATCAGTAGAGCGGAATAAACTCCATAAAGCGACAAACGTCTTTTCTCCTTAAATATTACCTTCTCCTGGAATTCATATGAGGGGACGCCTTCCTTCTCGGTTACAGCCTCTGGGGCGACCTGGATTTCATGTGTTTCGGGCGAGATCCTCTCAGGGATTCCCTCAAGTTTTTCCCGAAGTATAGTATTTTCATTTAATGTGTTTTCGAGTCTGCCTTCCAGGTCTGATATTTTTGAAAAAGCCGAGCCCAATTCTTCCTCTATCCTCGATATCTCTTTGTTTTTTTCCTCTCGAAGTCTTTCAAATTCAGTGGCTGATGCAGAAATCTTTCTAAGGAGATCTGCCTTTTCTGAAGATAAAAGATTAACGGTCTGCTCTTTTCCCTCCCAAACTTTTCTTAAGCCGTCATTCTCTGACTTCAGACCTTCTATTTCCCTTGAATATACAGACATCTCAGAGTCATGTTTGCTCTGAATTTCAGAAAGGATCTGGTCTTTTGAAGCTATCACTGACAGCTGTTCTTTGTTTTCATTTTCAAGATCGAGCCCCCTTTTTACAAGTTCAAGGTTCTCTGATCTGAGGGTTTTGATTTCCTCCATAAGTCTGGAGATTTCAGAGGCGTGCTTATCCTGGATCTCGGAAAAAGATTGGTCCCTGGATGACATAACCGACAGGTGTTTATTATATTCTTCCTCGAGGTCAACGATTTTTTTCAGCGCTTCTGACAGCTGTTCCTCGAGTTCTTTTTTATCTTTGTCTGATTTTTCAAAAAGAATTTTGTATTCGGATTCCCTATCCCTTATCTCCTCGATCCCGGCATAAAGTTTTTTACTTTCATTTTCAATCCGTTCCTTATCTGTCTCAAGGTCATTAATCTTTGCTAATAATTCTTCCCTTTCTTTTTTATATTCTGAAGATATCTCGATCAGAAGTTCGTCCTTTTGGGTCAATTCCTCGTGCAGACCTGTAAGTTTCTGGTTCAGATCAAAAAGTTCTTTGGTGAACAATGAATTTTCTTCCATTTTGCGGTCTATGGAGACAGAAAGCTCGTTGATTTTTGCCAGCAGCAGAGGTATCTTCTCATGCAGTTCAACATCTTTATGGCTTAATTCCTTGTTTAATAAGGATACCTTCTCATTTAATTCATCGATATATTTTATTTTTTCTTCCATCGATGAAGTGAGTTCGTCCACATCCGTTTTCAGATCTGCTATCTCTTCGCTGTATGAGATTATTTTCCGGGTCTGTCCTTCTTCAATACTTGATTTCTCCCCTGTCAAATCCGCAAGCTGTTCGGAAAGAAGACCCTTTTCCGCCTTAAGGGCATTATTTTCATTTTCGAGCTGAATGTGACTGCCTTTCAAGGAGGAGAGTTCAGACTCGATCTGCTGGATCCTGAATGTTGCATTAGATAAACTGTCCTCTTTTTCAGCAAGTTTAATTTCTTTTATTTCTACTGAGCTTAGGAGTTCTTTAACTGTTTCCTGCATTGAGGTGATTTTGCTGGCAAGTTCTTCCTTTTCCTTTATTAATTGGGTTTTACCGGTATCGACATTTTTCTGCTCTGCCTCAAGGCTGTTTAAAACTGCATCTTTGTTTCTCAGTTCCTCACTTGCCCTGTCTAAAAGGTTTTCGAGTCCCAATTTCTCCTTTTTCAGCAGGTCTATCAGTTGATTATTCTTTAATAAGATATTCCCCTGATCCCTATCCAGGTTCTGCAAAACTATTTCTTTTTCAGAAATAAGCTTCTTGTTTTCCATGATAAGAGTTTCTATCTTTTTCTTCAGTTCCGAAATTTCCATATTCCGCAATATGTCGAATTCAAGCAGTTTTTCCTTCATTTTTTTGTTATTTTCTGCAAACTGCTTCAGCGTCTGCGAAAGATTGACATTTTCCTTCTCTAATCTCTTTATGGTATCTGTCTGCTGAAGGATTACTGATTCGAGAGCAGTTTTTTCCTTTGCAAGGGTCAGGAATTTATCTTTAAGACCTGAGGACGCTGACTCATCTGGGTTATTGTCATATAAGGACTGCAAGTGCTTTTCAGGGATCTTGATATCTATTCTTCGTTTTTCCTCAACCTCTTTTGACGGGGGTTCTTCTTTGTTTTTTTGCCCGGTGTTGCCGGTTGACTTCATGCTTAATGATTCGCCTCCAGAAACTTCTTTGACTGGTTCTGAAGGGGCATTTGCATGATTTTCCATAAGCGTTGTTTCTTTATCGATACCTTCTGAAGATTGTTTCCCTTTTTCAAAAAAAGAAAGAGCTGCTTCATTGTCCGGGTCAAGTTGAAGGATTTTTCTGAAAAGGTCATTTGCAAGCGTTCTGTTTGTAAGCATGGCATTATTAGCCAGTTGGATGTAAATCCGGGTAACGTCTTCCCGCAGTTCCCTTGCAAGGAGCTCACCGAATATTTCTTCTGTAGTTTTATTATCAAATAGATTATAGGAGATACATTTTTTTATAAGAGCAATAGCCTTTTCTTTTTGTCTTTCTTGCAGAAAAAGTATAATGGCTTCCTTGTAGGTTTGAGCGGCCTTGCCTGTCATGGCCTTTTTTAAATACAGGTCACCGAGAGTATTTTTTATGCCAGCATTTCCCGGCTTGCCGGCAGAAAGGGCTTCGTATTTTAAAATCTCCTTATCAAAAAAACCTTTGCTTGAGTTATCAAAAATGCCCATCTATTTCAGCTTTGAAAGGAAATTTATATAGACTCTTATTCTAAGGTTCCTCACAGTTCCGATAATAATAAACATAGTTAGAAATTACAAAATTTGCGAATCTATGTCAATAAAATAAACTTGCTGATTCTGAAAGGGCTTTCTTTTAATGTAATAAATTAGATGGGATGCAGAGCATACACAGAGGAAAATATAGCTCGGCAACTATCTTTTCCGATCAAAGAGTTGGAGCGATTTTCCATTTACCATTAACCTTCTGCCGGTTTCATGAATTCATCACAAAAAAAGGCGCGTGGTTGGACGTAAATACCGGCGGGTCTTTTTTCAGGATTGCCGAAACCGCTGGGAGTCTCTTAAACTCATTCTCCAGGAACGATCGTACCTCTTTCCGGTTCCATCCCTTTGGATGGTAAAAATCAGTGTAAAGGGAAAGGTCACCTTCGTAGAACCTCCTTATATTAACTCCTGATGCCCTGGCAGTGCAGACCGGCATATTGAATATTGCAAGGTTCAGGAAGTCGATGCAGTCACGATGGCGTGCAGTAAACTCAAGGGTCTTCCGTGCACCGGCAAGTGTCTCAGCAGGTGTACCGAAGATGAGATACACATAAGCAGCTATCCCGGCTTTCTTTAATGTTTTTAAGGCCGTAGATGCGGTCTCTATATCTATCCCTTTCTGCATGCTGTCCAGCACCTCCTGATCGCCTGATTCCAGTCCGAGCTTGAGCATTACGCACCCTGACCTTTTCAGGGACATGCAGAAATCAAGGTCGGTCAGATGCCGGCTTATACGGGCGAAACCGTACCAGGGTACCCTCGAGCCCTTTTCAGATAGGGCTTCCATAAGGGAGGTGCTTACGGTGCTGTCAAGCAGATGTAAGAGAACAGGGTTTGTCTTTTCTGTGAGGCTGTTCAGATCCTGAATAACAGTCTCTGCAGGAATGGGGATATAGGCATTTCCTTCGGCCTTCTCAGGGCAGAAGCTGCATCTGTTCCAGAAGCAACCTGATGATGCGCTGTAGGGAAGGATAAACCCCGGTGAAAGGTAATCGTTACAGGGCAAAGCGCCGTAATCCGGTGTAAAAGGCGTTTCCTCTGGAGCACTGATGCCGAGGATCGATGACAGCTGATATTCCCCAGGACCCGCAACGAAATGATCCACCAGACCGGAAAAAGGATTATTCCATTCAGTGCCTTTTAACCACGAGGTGACGAGCCCCCCTCCGAGCAGGATGGTAAGGCCGGGGAATTCACGTTTTATAAAACCGATCATCGCAAATGTACATAATGCCTGGCTTAAATAGTTGAGGGAGAAACCGATAAACCCGGGCTGATACTCGTTAATCAGATCATAGAGCCTTGCCCGGAAGTATGGATAAAACGGGTTTAATTCAGGCTGCCCGGCAGCAGATATGAGGTCCATGCTTCTGAGCGGAGAAAGGACTTCATGCTGGTAATTTGCAAGACCGGCGTTTGCACCATACGGCGCTGAGGCGATTTCAATAACGCGCGTAATATCCGTGACGGTCCTTTTGTAACGGTCGAGGAGATAGTATAATTCAGGTTTTTTTATCGAGGCTAGGTTATGGTCGCGCCTGCTGAATGCACGTCTTGTCCATGCGCTATCCTGGTTGGCCGGCCTTTTGGAGTTTTTTAGAAGATGGAGCAATCCCTCCAAATTCGCATCCAGGACCCTGTGTTTTATTCTGTTTTTGGTCAGCAGTCCTGAGAGTCTTGCGATGCCGGCCGGAGGTTCAGCAGGCTTTGCAACAGGCGGGTGTATAAGCAGTATCATAGCAACACCTCGGTATAAAATCCATTGGCAGTATTCAACCTTTCGATTACTTTCTTTATAACGGTAGTTTTTCCCGATGATGGGGTCCCTGTCAGGAAGATGTTCTTTTTCAATGCATGTGCCATATGATTAATTGTAGCCGATGATACGGCTTAAAAAAACAAAAAGAAGAATGGCGCCCCCTGCAGGAATCGAACCTGCGGCACCAGGTTTA
>JAKAKQ010000042.1 GCA_021813425.1 Nitrospirota bacterium | reverse complement strand
CTTTTCATGACTGAATGAGGGCTTATAAGGCCTTTTACTCCTTAACGAGTCATACTGGTCGACAATATTCATTATCCTTCCCATCAATGGGATCTCCTCACCCTTGAGTCCATTCGGATAACCCTTGCCATCCCATCTTTCATGGTGCGATAAAGCTATCACTTCAGCAGTTTTCAGAAATTCAGATTTAGAGTTCCCGATTATCTTTGCGCCTATCGTCGTATGTGACTTCATTATCTCAAACTCCTCTGCAGTCAGTTTTGAGGGTTTAAGCAGAATGCTGTCAGGTATCCCCATCTTCCCGACATCATGCATCGGGCTTGCATAAAATATTTTTTCGACGAACTCATCTGATTTCCCGAGTTTCTCCGATATCAGCTTGCAGTAATAACTTATCCTTTTGATATGGGATGCAGTATCTTCATCTTTATATTCGGCAGCCAGTGTCAGGCGGTATATGGTTTCTATATAGCTTTCTTTTGTAGCCTGATGGGCACTGTCAAGCTCGTCCATGGCCTCCTGTAATTCATAGGTTCTTTTTTTAACCTCATCCTCGAGGATCTGGCTGTGCCTGAGCATAAAGTCCTCAAATTCCTTAATCTTAAGAAGATTCTTGACACGCAGTATCAATTCCGCCCTGTCAACAGGTTTTGTAAGAAAGTCATTCGCACCGACATTAAGACCTTTAAGTTTTGAATCCCTGTCAGCAAGCGCGGTCACCATCACAACAGGTATGTTTACGGTATCAGGGTCGGTTTTTATTAAATCGCAGACCTCATATCCATCCATGTCAGGCATCATGATATCAAGGAGTATCAGGTCGGGCTTCAAGGTTTTACATTTCTCTACAGCCTCTTTACCGTTATAGGCAGCTTCGGTATCATAACCTATGGCTTTGATCAGAGAACTTAAAAGCTTTACGTTCTGTTCTTCGTCATCGACTATAAGTATCTTTTTTTTAATTTCCATAATTATTTTTTACCTTTATAAAGCGCTTATCTTTTTCAGTTCTCCACTTGTTATAAGCTTATCATTTTGTTATAAGCTTATCATCTAAGGGCTTAACCGGCAAGATAAAAATAAATTTACTGCCCTGCCCCTCTTTACCGCCCTGCTCTTTTTTCTCTTCTCTTCGTATTCCCTGAAAAGGCGGGCTTTCAACCCAAATCCTGCCTCCATGCAGTTCAACAAATCTCTTGCAGAGTGAAAGCCCTAACCCAGTGCCTTCCTTCTTATGTGTAAGGCTGACCTCCAACTGCTGAAAGGGCTGGAAAATCTTCTCCCTGTCTTCTTCGGCTATTCCAATCCCGGTATCAGTGACAGAGATTTCAATGAAATCTCTGTCAGTCGTTAGTGAATAGTATTTAGTGAACAGTTCTTCTTTCTCTATATTACTATTCACTATATCCTGTTCACTATTCACTTTCCGTGCGGTTATGCGCACGCTTCCTCCATCCGGTGTAAACCGCAAGGCATTTGAAAGCAGATTTATAATCACCTGTTTTATCTTGATCTCATCAATCATAAAAGTCCCGATGCCATCTTCAATTTCCAAATCAAGATTTATCCCGTGTTTTTTTATCTTTTCCCTATACATATAAACAGCGCTGTTAATAACGTCTTTGGCTACGCACTCAGAATAATCCAGCTCCATCTTGCCCACCTCTATTTTGCTGAGGTCAAGGATCTCATTTATCAACGACAAAAGGTGCACTCCACTTTTCAATATATCGTTTATATATTCCCTGTGCTCGGACTTCAGATCTCCATATATACCTGCTGAAAGGGCCTCTGAAAAACCTATTATCGCATTAAGGGGTGTCCTGAGTTCATGGGACATGTTGGCGAGGAAAAGAGATTTTGCCCTGTTTGCACTCTCTGCAATAAGCCTTGCATCCTCAAGCTCCTGTGTCCTCTCCCTGACTTTTTCCTCCAAATCCTCGCTGTATTTCTTTAACTCTTCTTCAGATTTTTTCGGTTTAGATGCTTTTTTTTCGAGGTACGAAATGCGCTGTCTTAGTTTTTCTACTTCTGAGATGAGTTCAGACTCGGTTTTTTTAACAGCACCCATGCATAAATTATATCCCATAACGGTTTTTTATTTCTCTAATATAAAGACTGACTAACCCCTGAATTTTTCGTATATCTCCTCAAATTGAGCGGCTGTATCCCTGAATGCGCTTAACACCCCTGGGTCAAAATGGCAGGGCAACGTCCTTCCATCCCCTTCTGTGATTATTTTGCAAGTTGTTTCGTGGTCGAATGCAGGTTTATATACCCTTTTGTTTCTCAGGGCATCATAAATATCAGCAATATTTATTATCCTTCCTTCAACAGGTATCTGTTCTCCTTTCAAGCCACAGGGGTAACCACTCCCATCCCACCTTTCATGGTGTGTAAGGGTTATGGTCCTTGCCAGCGTAAACCTGACGTGATCTCCGAGTATTTTTGTGCCATATTCCGGATGCTTTTTAACAACTTCGAATTCATCTGATGAAAGTTTGCCGGGCTTTTTGAGGATATCCGGCGGAATATGGATCTTCCCGACATCATGCATCAGGGACTGCAGGCGGATTATACTTATGAACTTTTCCGGCATACCGAGCTGTTTGGAAATCAGAGCGCAATATTCACCCACTCTCAAGATGTGATTTCCGGTGTCCTCGTCATTCACCTCTGCAGCCCTTGCAAGTGCGTGCACCGTATATGCGAATGCATCATCAGTATCCTTAACCTGCTCGGACAGTGATTTTAAAAACAGGCTCTGCATTACAATGCTGTTCAAAACTGCGGCATCGTACTCTGTCACTTCCCTTCCGTAATTAAAGGCATGGATACAGATGTCTCTACTGTGGTAACTGACAAAATTAGAGACCGTCTCAAACACGGACTCAACCGCTCTGATAATCGGCTTGATGTCCGAGGCCTTGACGTCCACCCTGTTAGAGAAAATCGTTCTTGGCTCATCACCCGGTAAGACTAAACAGCGGTGCATATTAAGTTCCAACGTATCCCTTCTCAGATTGCCGCTGGTAAAATTATATTGAAACCACCGGCGCCTGCTGTTTTCATCCGAGATACCGATGACAACTGACTGAGGTCTCTTATCCTCTTTATCCGCATTCCGTATAATCTGACCGACAATGGTGTCGATTTTAGACAACAGATCGAAATTCAAAGGGTCGAATGTCTTAATCATCTCCTCTCCAAATACTATGAGGTTGTTGATATTGGTATAAGCAAGATGAAGCCTGTTATTGAGTTCCCTTATCTTAAGAAGCATTTTTATCCTTGCAAGGATCTCTCCATGGTCGAAAGGCTTCGACATAAAGTCATCCGCACCTACCTCGATACCCTTTATCCTGTCGCCTTTAGAGGTTAATGCCGTAATCATCACAACCGGGATATGCCTGAACTTATCATCTTCTTTTATTCTCCTGCATACTTCAAAACCGTCGATCCTCGGCATCATTACATCCAGAAGCACAAGGTCTATGTTCTGTCCCTTAATTATCTCCAACCCTTTCTCGCCATTATCAGCCTTGATCACTTCATATCCTCTTGTGACAAGAATGGCCTCAAGAATCTTTAGATTCACAGGCTCATCATCGATACAAAGTATTCTTGGCTTTGCAGAATTCATAAAACCTCCTCTAAAATATAGGTCATATAAGTCATATATGACTTATATCTTTCAACGGTATTACAAACGTAAACCTGCTGCCTTTTCCGAATTCGCTCTCGACCCGGATTCTTCCGCCATGAAGTTCGACCAGTTTTTTTGTCAGCGCAAGTCCGAGTCCTGTACCCTTATATTTTTTTGTATAAGGCGTCTCAAGCTGCTCGAATGTTTTAAAGAGTCTGGGAATATCTTCTTCCCGTATTCCAATGCCGGTGTCACTGACCGAAATTTCAAGAAAATTTCGGTCAGTCGTTAGTGGATAGTCGTTAGTAGTTAGTTTTTTACTATTCACTATATCCTGTTCACTATTCACTGTCTTTAAATACTGTTCACTATTCACTAAGCGTGCTTGCACATGCACGCTTCCCCCATCAGGTGTGAACTTCACCGCATTGCTCAGGAGGTTGAAGATTATCTGCCTGAGTTTTCCAGAGTCTGCCTCGATCTCAATATCGGCATCAGGCTCTATATCAAGGCTCATGTTGATATTATGTTTCTTTGCATTTTCATTCAACATAGTTATGGATGAATGAAGGATATCCTTTAGATGGAATTTGCCCGGTTCAATTTCCATCCTGCCTGACTCTGCATCGGAAAAGTCGATTATATTAAGAATAAGGTCAAGCAGATTTCTGCTGCAGGCGATAACATCGTCCAAATATTCCTTCTGTTTTTCATTCAATTCTCCGAACAGTTCATCCCTGAGCACCTCGGAAAATCCTATTATGGCATTTAACGGCGTCCTTATCTCGTGGCTCATGTTTGCGATAAACTCGGTCTTGGCGCGGTTGCCGGCCTCGGCGGCTTCCTTGGCCATCTCAAGCTCCTTTGTCCTTTCCCTGACAAGTTCCCCGAGATGTTCCTGATATTGCCTGATCTTTTCTTTAGATTGCTGCTTTTCTATTGCACGCCTGATATGCAGTATCAACTGGTCTGTATCGTACGGCTTTTGCAGATAGGAAAAGGCCCCTTTGTTCGTTGCCTCGATAGCTGAATCAAGGGTGGCATTCCCTGTAAGGATGATGGCTTCTGCAAATGGATAGTCGGATTTAACCCTTTGAAGGACTTCAAGTCCCGATATGTCAGGAAGACCGAGGTCAATAATTAACAGATTAACCGAATTTTGCCTGAGCAATGCAAGACCGCCTTCCCCATTTTCATACGCAAGAATCTCATAAGGCTCATCCATCAATGCCCTCTTCAGCGATGCGATAACACTGGGTTCGTCATCTATGATTAATATAACCGGTTTATCCATAGTTCCAAAATAGTATAAAATGTCTCATCTTACAGTTCGTCTTTTATCTGTCGTTCTAATATCCTGATGACTGTTCATTATTGCCTTTTTATTGCCTGACCGATATAACAAAAGAAAATCTGCTTCCATTGCCGAATTCGCTTTCAACCCATACCTTCCCGCCGTGCAATTCAACAAGTTTCTTTGTCAATACAAGGCCGAGCCCTGTGCCTTCATAGTTTTTACAGTATGCAGACTCAATTTGTGTAAACTCTTTAAAGAGCTTCGGGATATCTTCTTCCTTGATTCCGATGCCGGTGTCGGTGACAGAGATTTCTACGAAATCTCTGTCAGGGGTTGGGGATTGGTTGTTGGGGGTTAGAGCAATCCCTAATCCCCAATCCCTAACAACTCGTCGCGCAGCGACGCGCACGCTTCCCCCATCAGGCGTGAACTTCACCGCATTGCCAAGAAGATTACACATGATCTGCTTGATTTTCCTTTCATCCGCTTCTATCTCTATGTCTGCATCTTTCTCAATCTCCAAACTTAATCTTATGCCATGTTTTGTCGCTTTTTCTTTAATCATTGAGATCGATGCGTTGAGGACATCCTTCAGAATAAACCTGCTCAATTCAAGTTCCATCTTGCCTGATTCCACTTTCGACAGGTCCAGAATATCGTTAATAAGACTCATCAGATGCTTTCCACTGTTATATAAATCAGAGATATATTCTTTCTGTTTCTCGTTGAGTTTCCCGAATAATTCATCCTGCAGGAGCTCTGAAAATCCGAGTATGGAATTGAGGGGTGTTCTCAATTCATGGGACATATTGGCAAGGAAATCCGATTTTGCCCTGTTTGCAGCAAATGCCTGAAGCTTTGCATACTCTGCTTCCTGCCTTCTCAGGTCGAGCTCTCTGTTTAAGGTTTGAAGCTCGAGGTTAGTGTTCTCAAGCTCTTTAGTCCTTTCTTCAACCTTTTCTTCGAGATTCTCGCTAAGCTTTCGCAGTTCTACATATGGACGCCTGCCAGACATGATAAATATGCCCTTGTATATCAGGAAAAAAGCTACTACTTTGTAGATATGTCCCAGCACGTTGTATGTATCAAACACACTTTTATATACCGCAAATACGAGCTCACTGAAAATGCAGATAACAAACGCCGCCAGATAGAAAATAAGCAAGCTGTCGCGTGTTTTTAAAAAGCGTTTCCAGTATGCTGCAGAGGCAAGGATCAACAGAGAGACGATCAGGTATTCCGAGACTTTTTTGAAAGTGGTGAGCCCCACGCCCTCAATGAACGTGGCAGGCAGGTATGAAGGAAAATAAATAACACCGATGAACACGAGTCCAAAAATGACGGAGAATACTGCCAGCAGATTCCTCTTCGACAGGTACCGGCTTGGGCTGTCAGGGTAAATATAGGCGCTGATGAGGAATGAAATCGCCGTAACCAGCCTGACCGCAATCCAGAATTGTGTGGATTTGTTCGGTGAATTTGTCGTAATAAAAGCAGGCATCCCCGAATAGCTCAATGTATGCATGAAATCCATCAGCCCGATTGTAAGGAAGGCGGCGCTTATAAAGAGTGCGTGACGGTTCCTGGACTGTTCATATGTAAACCACCCTACGCCGAAGATCGAGAGGGAAACCATGACGCTGAAAAACTCCGCGACATTATGAAAAACAAGATATGCCGCTATATCCATCGTCCTGTAAAACAACAAAGGAAACAACCCTACCAATAAAAAAGGAAGCACCGACAGTATGAATACAGATGTCAGTATTGTTTGAGGTGAAGATTGTGCTTTCTGTACTATCATAGCTTATGAATTACCTGGACTAAATATATTTTTTCACCAGTTCAGGCAGCTGCCTTGTATTTATCGGCTTTGATATATAATCATCGAAACCTGCCTCGATAAACCTTTCCTTATCTCCTTTCATGGCAAATGATGTGAGGGCGATCATCTTTATTCCCTTTGTCTTCGGATCATTCTTGAGTATCTTTGCTGCGGTTATGCCGTCCATAACAGGCATCTGGATATCCATGATTATCAAAGAAGGAGAATGCTCTCTTGCCAGATTTATCCCCTCTTCGCCATTTTTCGCCTCTACGACCTCATAGCCGTAATAATTCAGAACATCTTTTATCAATTTCCGGTTGTTGGGATTGTCTTCCACCACGAGTATTTTCTTACCCACGAATCCCTCCTCTATTTCCCGCAACTCTCTTTATCAACGTGATAAAATCCTCTTCTGTAAGACAGCCCTTCTCGGCTATATATTGAACTTTGTCCTGAAGTTTCTTTTTGTCTTCAGGGGAAAGGTCCATTGCCGTAAGAATGATAACCGGGATCGGAGCCGTTTTTTCATCAGCCCTTAATTCATCGATCACCTCAAATCCGCTAATCCCCGGCATCATTAAATCAAGCACTATTAAATCCGGTGCGTCCTTTTTTGCAGTTTCTATGCCCTCTTTGCCATCCGGCGCCGTAAGAATGTTGTACCCCTCGGTCATCAGTGATCTCCTGATCATGGCCAGCGCCTTGGGATCGTCCTCTATAATGAGCGCCTTGTCTCTATCCCCGGACATTTCCAGCATTTGCCTGTTTTCTGCAAAAATCTTCTCTGATGACCTGTCAGTCCTGATTGGTATCATAAAGGTGAACCTGCTTCCTTTGCCGAATTCGCTTTCAACCCATATTTTTCCCCTGTGAAGCTCAACAAGTTTCTTTGTCAAGGAGAGTCCGAGTCCGGTGCCCGTATGTTGCCTGGTATAAACAGACTCAAGTTGTGTAAACTCATGGAAAAGCCTTGGTATGTCCTCAGGTTTTATGCCGATGCCGTTGTCGGCAACAGAGATTTCTATGAAATCTCCGTCAGGCATAACCCCACCTAACCTCCCCTTATCTAAGGGGAGGAAGGGAGGGGTTATCTTTCGTGCTTGCACGCGCACGCTTCCTCCATCCGGCGTGAACTTCACCGCATTGCTCAGGAGGTTGAATATGATCTGTTTGAGTTTCCTTTCGTCAGCTTCTATCTCTATGTCTGCATCAAGTTGAATATCAAGACTCAACTTCAGGCCATGCTTAAGCGCCTTTTCCTTAAACAGCGTTATGGAAGCATTTAGAATATCTTTTAATAAAAATCTGCCGGGCTCGATCTCCAGCTTGCCGGATTCGACCTTTGCAAGGTCGAGTATGTCATTGATGAGATTCAGCAGGTGACCGCCGCTGCTTAGTATGTCGCCGATATATTCCATCTGTTTTTCATTGAGGCGGCCGAATAGTTCGTCCTGAAGAATCTCTGAAAATCCCAATATCGAGTTCAAGGGCGTTCTCAATTCATGGCTCATATTGGCGAGGAAGTCCGATTTTGCCTTTGACACCTCAAGAAGGCTTGAATTGGCTGCTGAAAGTTCTTCCTGCTGGCTCTGAAGTTCTTCGTTCATCGCCTGGAATTCTTCGTTCATCGCTTGAAGCTCTTCATTGGCGTTTGCAAGCTCATATGAAAACTTTTGAACAGAGACAAACATTTCAGAAAACTTATAAGCAAAAAAACTTCCGAGGAGAAGCATCAGACCGCTTATAGTAAATATCAGGATGTTTATCTTTCGCACAGGCTCAAGAACGATCTCCACAGGCTTATCAACGATTACGCCCCAGCCCCATTCTATGACGGGATGATAAGCTGAGATAACAGGGTCTTTGTGTATCGGATCTATTATCTTTTCCACACCCTCCATTCCATTCACAACCTTCTGAACTACCGAAACGCCTGAGAAATCTATAATCCTGTCAATTGCCTGTTCAGAATGATAAATAAGGTGTCCCTTTCTGTCCACCATGTAGATGTGTCCTTTGCCGATCTCGATACCGCTTAAGACATCTTTCATGTAATCCGCTTTCGGCTGCATGACCAGGACCCCTATAACTTCACCCTGCGATCTTATCGGTATCGCTATGCCAAAAAGATATCTTTGTGGCTTTGCCATCCTTACATAAAACTCCGAGACATAAGGCGTCCAGTTTCTGGATACGCCCTTGTACCAGTCCCTGTCTGAAAAGTCTCTGCCTATGGTTTCCGGCGTCTCAGGATAACAGGCGAGTTGTATCCCTTTCGGCGTTGTTATAAATGCCCTGTCCAGGGAAGAATAGTTATCAACGAGGATTCTGAGATGCCGAGACATTGCATTCCTATCTCCATTCTTAAGTCCGGATAAAAGAAGCGGCCTTGTTACGAATATTTTGCCGAAGTTGATATCTCCTCTCAATCTCTCATCGATGTGACTTGCAGCGGTTGCAGAAAACCATTCAGTCTCCTTTATTATTCTTTCTTCAAGTGCAGAGGTCACATGCAAATCAAGCAATACAGAGATC
>JAKAKQ010000260.1 GCA_021813425.1 Nitrospirota bacterium | reverse complement strand
ATAAGAGCCTTAAGGCGGATTACTTCCTGAATTACCCATGCAGGCTTGGGTTGACGTCTACAAAATCTTTTCTCATCCGCATTTGCCTTTCTCTGTCCGAATGTCGACTTGAATTTTGAAGGAAAAAGAAAGAGAAGGAAGAGTCGCAATAAATGACGGTTTAACGACATGCTGATGAGAAAGATCAACTTTCCGATAAGTCTGACTTGCAGGCAACATATAAACCCTCCATGACCGTCCGGATCTGCACAGTGATTGAAATTTGCCGGTCATGGTTCTCCTTTAAGACACCACTTCCGTGTTATTGCAGGCTGTTCATGATAAAAATATCTAAAAAAGTTGCGATTGTCATAAAGCCAAAGGTTTTTGAAGTAAAGACCAGGGAACAAACAACAGCTTGCATAAGCGAGGGATAGAAATGGATCAGGCGATAATATGTCCACACTGCAGCAAGGAGATACCACAACCTTATAGTTTAGGGTATGTTTCTTTTTTCTGTTTTATAGTTTTTCTGCAGTAGACAGGCAAAAAAGAGGAAGATAACATCTTGAGATGCTATCCCCCTCTTTGTAACTATTTTGTAACCCTGAGCCTAAATTCCCATCAATCAGTACCAACTGTCTGCAACAATGACAGGAACTGGCAACGTATTGTTAAGCATGAGAAAATTCAGAAAAATAGAGCAGTTGCAAGTGTAGGGGTGATATACTATTTTTGTTCTTAGGATCCAGTGGGTAAAACCGTAGGGGTTCAATTCCCCTCTCTCGCACCAAGTTTTTTATTCTTTTCCTGTTGGATTAACTTCACCAGTTATGAAGTCACTCAGGTTTTTCATTTCATCCTTATTCATTCCAATAAATCTCACGCCATAAAAAATTCTGTTACTTGATTTAACGGGAACTCTCCTGACGATTTCTGCCTTAAGAAGCATCCGGTTTCTGTTTCTGGGGTTTACAAAACTTACATTTATCTTATTCCCTAAATCCATTCCAAAATCACTTTCGAAGGCCATACCGGTTTCGCTGAAATCGATAGAGACACCCGAATATTTCAGATTACCACTTTCCGGCTGGATCGATATTATTATTTTGAAGGTGCGGCGCTGGGGCAGGTTCATAAGTTTCGCAAGAGAGGAAAGGAACTTCAATTTGTCTACAGGCATATGGAATACATGCTCGTCATTTAATACCGGGATGCTTGACATGATCCCTGTCATTTCTCCAGGGATAATAGATACTCTCGGAATATTTGAGTAAAAAAAGGAATTTTTAAGGGAGGTAATATCCTTTTGGAAATTATTTAAACTCTTGTCGGCAAGCAAAACTACTAAAGAAGGTGCTTCAACAGCAATTTTAGCTTGATGCAAGGCAGCGGCCACCGAGCTGAATTCTGTAAATTTTGCATTAATGTCTGAAAGATGGGATTTAACGGTTTTGAGTCCGTCAGGGAATGTTTCTATTAAATAGATAATTTTCATGACTAATATTTTACAATAAAACATGGTAATTAGCTTGGCCAACCGTCGTCACCATGACGATTCCTTTGCCTTTAACTTTGCTCCGGATTTATCTCTGTTAGATTTATTCCTGTTCATATTTAATGCCGCTTATGCTATATTTCTTATATAAACCTTAAAGGAGGATATGACTATGGCAGCAAAATGTGCAGCAAAGACAAAAGAAGGAAAGAAATGCAAGAATGTCGCAAGCGGGAAATCAAAATTCTGCGCCACGCATAAGAAAAAATAAAAAGTTACAATCTTACGGCAGTAAAGAACAGTAACCCGAATAAACCGACTCACTTTTAGTGTGGGTGAGGTGTGCTATTTTTTTGTTCCATGTATCCGGATTTTATCAATAGAAGTTTTTTGTGTTACATAACCATGGATTGAGTTTTAGCGAATGGAAAATACTAAGGACGCAAGCATAAGAGGTATGAAACTCAAGGCAGACGGCATTACATGTGCGGGTTGTGCGACCGATATGGAAAATATCCTGCGAAACACAGAAGGCATCCTTGATGCAAGCGTAAATTTTTCGAGTGAGATAATAGATATCGGATACGATCCCGAAGTGCTTAATAAAAAACAGGTCTTTGCAGCAGTATCGAGACTGGGTTATAAAGTAAAGATCATATCCGAATCATAATATGCTCAAGTCTTTTATTCCAATCATGATTTTTTTGTCGGCCTTTTTCTTCAGCGGTTGCGCGAGTGTTCAGTATCCTTATAGGGCAGAAGGCTCAGGAAAGGTCTCTGTTACAGAGCGCAGTTATCATGAACGGGTGAATATTCTCCAGCGTGATCTGACAGCGCTTGGCAAAGAAATTGATGTGAACGAAACCAGGCTGGTTGCAGAAACAGCGATTTTCTATTCCATGGATCTTGCCGGAGAATACCGCCTGATCAGTCCTCCTATCCTCCATAACCTGCTTGTTAACCTCGGTATAAAGGAACGGGGCCTCTGCATTCACTGGACAGAAGACCTCATGAAGCGTCTTCGCAGTCTCGATCTCAAGAGCTTTGAGTTCCACTGGGCGATTGCCAACCACAACAGTTTCTTGTGGAAAGACCACAGCAGCGTTGTCATCACGGCCCGTGGTCAGGCATTTGAAGAAGGGCTCGTGCTTGACCCCTGGAGACATTCAGGACAGCTTTACTGGATACTGGTGAAGGAAGACAAATATCCCTGGAAACCGGAAAGCCTTGTGCTTAAGTAATGCAGGAGGGGACTGTCTTCTCGCTCCTCATTACAGGTTTAAACCACTTTCTTATAACGCCCCCTCTTATCCCCCTCTTAAGTTAAGAGGGGGAAGGGGGAGTTATGATTCTACTGATAGGCAAGTATTGGCAGGCGCCTGATGACAGTATGTTTTTTCTATTATTAACGGTAACCATATCCGGGTGGATAGGGCGCAAATTCTGCTTCATCCCAAAGCCTGTTCCTTTTTTCGGAATAACACTTCAAAAGTCCTTTTCTGCAAAGGGTCTCCCTCCATTCATACTTTACCAGCATCTTTTTAAAAGGGACACTTTCAGGTTCAAACTCGACTTTTGTTACCGGGGCAAACTTCTCATCGCCGAAGCCTGTGCCTGCAGCGTCGCTTTCATATCTTTTTGCGCTCTCCTTGGCCTGCGCTCCTGCCGAAGGAGCAGGGGCATTATCTTTAAGGGGTTTCCTATCGTAAAGCAACTCAGGCCTTTCCTTTTCACGGAATGCAGAAACAGCAATGACTCCCATTGCAGATGAATCTCCGAATGTTTTTACAGAATAGGAATCTTTTACATCGGTGAAATAGAACCTGTGCACGGTATTCTGGTCAGTCCGCCATCCCTCAAGCTTAGCAGTGTTGTAAGGTGCTACGATGTACATCATCTCGCTGTTGTTGAGGAATGATTTCTTCCCTGTGATGATGTTTCTGCCATCAACTGCAATAACAACCCCGACCCTGTCCGGCGTGTTATTCCTTATTAAAATACTGTAGTTTTCTCCTTTTCTGGCCTCCAGATAACTTTTGATTATCTGAGTTCCTCCTGTACTGTAATTTTTGTGGGGTATTCTTGAGGAGACACCTCCATTATCAGAGATAATCTCGATGTCCATATTGCCCCCATAAGACGGGAAGGCAGGTGCTGCAGACAGCATAAGTACAAGCGCTAATAATGATACTATTGAGTAACACATATCCTTTCTCCTTTCTGTTTTGGTCTTTGATTGATTAGACAAGGGAAAAGGGATATATGTTCCCAAAAAAATGATTTTTCAGATGCAGGAAATTTGGATGCCTTGAATGAATCGATCTTTAAGCTTTTATCTTGGGCCTCTTGCCGGCATCGAGTACCTTCTTCCTCATTCGTATGGTCTGAGGTGTAATCTCGACGAGCTCATCTTCCTTTATAAACTCTATTGCCTGTTCAAGGCTCATTATCCTTGGCGGCACCAGCTGCAGCGCCTCATCGGCGTTAGAAGCCCGTATGTTTGTGAGCTTTTTCTCCTTTGTGACGTTAACATCAAGGTCATTATCCCTTGAATTTTCACCGATGATCATCCCTTCATAAACCGGGGTATTTTCCTTTATAAAGAGATTGCCCCTCGGCTGAAGGTGAAACAATGCATATATGGTTGTTTTCCCGGCCCTGTCTGAAACAAGGGCTCCGGTGTTCCTTTTTGACATCGGGCCATGCCACGGTTCATATCCGCTGAAAAGATGATTCGCAAGCCCTGTGCCTTTGGTGTCTGTCAGGAATTGAGACCTGAAACCTATCAATCCCCGCGACGGTATGGTGAATTCGATCGCAACCCTCCCGTGGCCGTTGTTCTGCATCTTCAACATCTTGCCTTTTCTTATTCCCGCCTGCTGGGTCACGACGCCTACAAATTCTTCCGGCACATCTATAATAAGGAGTTCCATGGGTTCATGGAGTTTGCCGTTGATCTCTTTTGTTATTGTCTCGGGCATCGATACTGCAAGCTCATATCCCTCTCTCCTCATCATCTCTATCAGGATCGCAAGCTGAAGTTCTCCGCGGCCCATCACCTTAAAGGAGTCTGTACTGTCAAAATCCACTTTAATAGAAACATTATATAGCAGTTCCTTTTCGAGCCTTTCCCTGAGGTTCCTTGAGGTTACATACTTGCCTTCTGTTCCTGCAAACGGGGATGTGTTAACGCAAAACACCATCGAGATGGTAGGTTCATCAACTGTTATTCTCGGCAGCGGCCTCGGCCTCTCCGTATCTGTGATCGTATCGCCTATGTTTATCCCCTCAATGCCTGCAAGGGCAATGATATCTCCTACAGAGGCCTCTTTTGAGTCTATCCTTTCAAGTCCCTGGAATTTATAAATAGAGGTTATCTTTGTTTTTACTGCATTTCCTCCCCTTGTGATCATTGCAACAGTGTCACCGACCTTTACAGTCCCTGAAAAGATCCTGCCGATGGCGAGCCTGCCGACATAATCATTGTAGTCTATATTTGTTACGAGCAACTGCAGCACATCATCTCTGTTTCCTTCAGGGGAAGGGATTGTTTCAAAGATAAGATCAAAGAGCGGCTTAAGGTTTTCTGATCCATCATCAAGGCCGAGTTTTGCGATCCCTCTTTTAGCATTTGTATAAACTACTGGGAAATCGAGCTGTTCCTCGGTTGCGTCAAGGTCTATAAAAAGGTCATAGACCTCATTTAATACATCCTGGATCCTTGCATCAGGCCTGTCAATTTTATTGATGACCAGAATGGGAGGGAGTTTGAGTTCAAGGGCTTTCTTGAGCACAAACCTTGTCTGCGGCAGCGGTCCTTCTGATGCGTCAACAAGCAGCAAAACCCCATCAACCATCTTAAGCGTCCTTTCAACCTCACCGCCAAAGTCTGCGTGACCCGGTGTATCAACAATATTTATCCTTATACCATTGTATTCGACAGCCGTATTCTTCGCCATTATTGTGATACCGCGTTCCCGCTCAAGGTCGATATTGTCCATAACCCTTTCCTGTACCCTTTCATTGGAACGAAAGATGCCGGCCTGTTTTAACATGCCGTCAAGCAGGGTTGTCTTGCCATGGTCAACATGGGCAATAATAGCGATATTTCTTATGTCTTCACGTTTCATTTCATTTCCTTAAATTTTATTAATGCCCTTCAGGTGGGACACTTAAACTTCAAAAGGAGATTTTTGAAGGATAGGTTATTTTAATCTATTTGCATCACAAAAGTCATCCGAACCAGTAGTGCTGTGTTATAATAGCTGCAAAATTTCAGCACGAGAAACTTTAGCTGATTTTCCAAATGATTTCCGGAGGTAGTGATCTTGGAAGAAAGGTATGACCCCAGGAAAGTCGAGCCCAAATGGCAGAAATACTGGGCAGACATGAATCTCCACAAGACTGAAACGCAAATGGATCAGAAAAAGTTCTATTGCCTTGAGATGTTTCCTTATCCTTCCGGGAAGATACATATGGGGCATGTCAGAAACTATGCGATCGGGGATGTAATTGCACGATATAAAAAGATGCAGGGATATAATGTCCTGCACCCGATGGGCTGGGATGCATTCGGTATGCCTGCAGAAAATGCTGCGATCAAACACAGCGTGCACCCTTTAAAATGGACTTACGAAAACATCAGTTACATGAGAAGCCAGCTTGACAAGCTGGGTCTGAGCTATGACTGGGACAGGGAGGTTACAACATGCAGCCCTGAATATTACAAATGGAACCAGTGGTTCTTTATAAAGATGCTCGAAAAAGGCATCGCCTACAGGAAATCCTCTTATGTCAACTGGTGCCCTTCATGCGAAACAGTCCTCGCCAATGAGCAGGTGATAGATACAAAATGCTGGAGATGCGACAGCATCGTTATCCAGAAGGAACTCGATCAATGGTTTTTGAGAATAACGAATTATGCGGAGGAACTCCTCCGGGCCTGTGATGAATTGACAGGATGGCCTGAAAAGGTAGTGCTGATGCAGAAGAACTGGATTGGGAAAAGCTACGGTGTTGAAGTCGATTTCAGGATAGAGGGGACAGATGACAGCATAAGGATATTTACCACACGTCAGGATACGCTCTTCGGCGCCACATTTTTATGTCTATCCCCAAACCATCCTCTTTCGAGAAAACTCGTATCTGATAAGAAAGAACTCGAAAAGATTACCGCGAAATACGGGAAGGTCGATGAAAAGCTCGGCCTCTTCACAGGGCATTATTGTATTAATCCGACGAACAGCGAAAGGATACCAATATATATTGCAAATTTTGTCCTCATGGAATACGGCACCGGAGCGATTATGTCAGTGCCCGCTCATGACCAGAGGGATTTTGATTTTGCAAAAAACTATGGGTTACATATAAAGGTTGTTATCGAACCCGAAGACAAACTACCCCCCCATCCCCCCCTTACTAGGGGGGGGCAAGCGGGGGGTGAGAGCTATGAGCTAAAAGAGGCTTACGAAGATGAAGGTGTGCTTGTTAATTCAGGTCAGTTCAGCGGATTGGAGAGCCCTGAAGCCAGAGAAAAAATTGCTCATTATATCGAAGAGAAGGGTCTCGGCAAAAAGGTGGTCAATTATAAGCTGCGTGACTGGGGTATATCCAGACAGAGATACTGGGGCACTCCCATACCTGTTGTTTACTGCGCTAAATGCGGTATTGTGCCGGTACCTGAAAAAGACCTCCCCGTGATCCTGCCTGAAGACGTAAAGTTCACAGGCAAGGGAGGCTCTCCCTTACTCGAAGCAGAGTCTTTTATCCGGACCTCGTGTCCCTCATGCAATGGAGACGCAAGGCGTGAAACAGACACGATGGATACGTTCGTGGACTCATCATGGTATTTTGTTGCCTACTGTCTTGGTAAAGGCAATATCGATTTCATATCAGCTGCCGGCAGCCGGCCATCAGCTGTCAGCTACTGGATGCCTGTTGACCAGTATATAGGAGGAGTGGAACATGCAGTGCTCCATCTTCTTTATTCAAGGTTCTTTACAAGGGTGCTAAGGGATTTAAGAATTATCAATTGCAGCGAACCTTTTAAGAACCTCCTTACGCAGGGAATGGTTATCAAGGACGGGGCAAAGATGTCCAAGTCAAAGGGCAATGTTGTTGACCCCGACTATCTCATAGAGAAATACGGATCCGACACATCAAGACTATTTTCTCTCTTTGCCGCACCTCCTGAAAAAGACCTTGAATGGTCCGATAAAGGGGTTGAAGGGGCGTACAGGTTTCTGAACAGGATATGGAATATCGTTTTTCAAAATCTGGATTCCATGAAATCAACCGATGTAACAGCGTTCAACAAAACAGGCCTCGATGATATCTCAGAGGCAGGGCGCAATTTATTGAGAAAGACCCATCAGACAATAAGAAAGGTTACGCATGATATAGAGCGGGAATATCATTTCAATACTGCGATTGCAGCATTGATGGAACTTGTTAACGGGATAAGCGGTTTTGAACCTCGTAATGAGAAAGACCGGCAGATATTCAGGTTCGCTGTCGAAAACACGTTATTGCTTCTTTTCCCTTTTACTCCTCATATAACAGAAGAACTCTGGCATTCAATAGGCAATATGAAAAGCATATCAGGACAGGAATGGCCGGCCTGTGACGAGGACCTGGCAAAAGATGAAGAGATTGAGCTTGTTATCCAGATAAATGGTAAACTAAGGGGAAAGCTTATGATACCGAGAGGGCTTTCCGATGATGAGATAAAACAGCGTGCGCTCAACGACCCGAAGGCTATCGAAATCATAGGGAAAAAGGAGATTAAAAAGGTTCTGGTTGTAAAAGGCAGGCTTATAAATATTGTCATCGGAGAACATGTCTGTCCAAAATAAAAAAACAGGAAAGGCGGAATGCCTTATAAACACAATAAATCGACATGATAATCGAGACTGCATACCTCATTTGGATAATATTGTACTTATGAGCACTCTTGGACTTCTCCTTTTTCGGGTATTGGAATCTTTCTTTATAACGAGTCGTTATTGTGTTTATTCTTCATCCCGCCTTTCCTCGTGCAATTTAACTTTATTTTGGACAGTAATGATCGGAGGATGATTGTTTAGAATGAATATAAAGAAAAGCTTCAGTTTATTCTATATGCTCCTTTTTATATTGCTCTGCAGCTGTGGATACAGCATGCATAGATATTCCTCGTTGCCTTTCACTGAAATAAAGATCGGCCTGATCGAAAACAGGACACTTGAACCAAAGCTTCAGGACAAACTCCATAAGGCCCTTACCGAAGAATTTTTAAATCACGGCATCAGCATCAACCCTGCTGCCGACCTTAAAATCACGGGAATAATACATAGCTTTGATATGATAACGTTGTCGGAAAAGAAGGGTGTGGCCGTAGAATATCAGGTTATTATCAGGGCAGACTTCAGGATCATAGACGAAAAGGGTGATATAAAAGATATAAAGAACATCAGCTCACCGTTCATTGTCTCTTTTACCGGTTCAGAAGACTTCGGCAGGCTTCTGGCTAACAGGGATGCTGCCATGGAGAGGGCTTTGAGCGATGTTGCAATGCAGATAATCGGGTCGCTGATCTATAAATGAGTTATCGCAATTTTCTGGATGAAATCAAAAAGGGGCTGCCTTTATCGAACTATATACTTGTTTCATCTGATCCTTTTCTGCACACAGAGGCTGTTTCTTCAATAAAAGCGCTGGTCCCTGAGGGTGAGCGTGATTTTAATTTCCATATCTTCGATATCACAGGCGCAGGAAACGGCAATGTCCCGTTCGAACAGATAATAGATGTCCTGAATACCATGCCTTTTTTCTCAGGCAGAAAGTTCGTTATAATCGATAATTTCCAGAAATTATCGAAGAAAGACTTCGCAAAGCTTGAGCAGTACCTGCTAAAACCTTCGGAAAGTTCGGTCATGATATTGCTGAATGCAGGGGCTCTCAAAAAGGATATCAGGGACAAACTCAAGGGTATAAAGCAGATACTGCTTGATATAAGGGAAAATGAAA
>JAKAKQ010000234.1 GCA_021813425.1 Nitrospirota bacterium | reverse complement strand
ATCATCTCAGTCAGAGAGATGAGGAAGCCGAAGGCCGGAGTGGTCATAACAGGTAACGAGGTCTATTACGGCAGGATAAAGGACGCCTTTGCCCCGATCATAACCAATAAGATAAAGGCGGTCGGCGGTGAAATTGTTGGTACATATTATGCGCCTGACGATGAATCTTTCATAGAGACGAGATTGAGGGAGTTGATAAATGCCGGCGCTGATCTTCTTATTACTACAGGCGGGATGTCTGTCGACCCTGATGATGTAACAAGGTTTGCGATAAGAAACCTCGGAGCAACTGATATCACTTATGGATCTGCAGTTCTGCCGGGCGCGATGTTTCTGGTTGCATATATTAGTGCTGAAGCGCTGAAGCACGGAAGCGCGGAAGTAAAAGATTCGTTAACTTCAAAACTTCAGAACTTCCGAACTTCCGAACCGATCCCGATTCTCGGAATCCCTGCCTGCGGCATGTATGCCAGGACCACGATCTTCGACCTTATCCTTCCAAGGGTCCTTGCCGGCGAGAAAATAGGGAGAAGAGAGCTTGCTGAACTCGGACATGGGGGGCTTTGCATGAAGTGTGAAGAATGCCGTTACCCTGTGTGTCCATTTGGAAAATGATAACAACTCAGTCTTTTGCTATTTAAAAATGCGGTCTGTTAAACTCTTTACATGCATATAATAAAAGTTGAAAACCTCGTAAAAAGGTTCGGCAGCATCACCGCAGTTGATAACATTTCATTCGAGGTGGAAGAAGGAACCATCTTCGGTTTTCTCGGTCCCAATGGCGCTGGGAAGACGACCACGATAAATATCCTGTGCACATTACTCTCTCCTACCTCTGGAAAGGCATATCTTAACGGCCATGACTGTAATTCCGAATCCTCCGAGGTCAGAAAGTCCATAGGTATCGTCTTCCAGGACAGTTCTCTTGACAAGGATCTTACAGCAAGGGAGAACCTTGTCTTCCATTCGTATCTTTATAATGTTCCAAAGACGGAGAGGAAGGAAAGGGTTGAGGACGCACTCAGATTTGTTGACCTTCAGGACAGGGCAGATGACCTGGTAAAGAAATTTTCAGGCGGAATGAAACGCAGGCTCGAGGTTGCAAGGGGTCTGATCCACAGGCCAAAGGTGCTTTTCCTTGACGAACCTACACTCGGACTTGATCCCCAGAGCAGGACAAACCTGTGGGAGTTCATAACCGGATTGCCCAAAAAACATAAAGTCACCATATTCATGACTACTCATTACATGGAAGAGGCAGAGGTGTGCGACAAGATAGCGATCATTGACAAGGGAAAGATAATAGCCTCAGGAACTCCCCAGGAACTGAAGAGGATCATCGGCGGGGATGTGATTTATCTGAAGACCGATGACAACAAAAAGGCGATGGAGGACATAAAGAATCTTTTTGATGTAGAGGTATCCGAGAAGGACGGGGAGATATTCATATCGGCGTTAAAGGGAGATGCCTGCATCCCTGAAATAATCAGGGAGATCGGTGAAAGGGTCTTGTCCGTGAGGATGCAGAGGCCCACGCTGAACGATGTCTTCCTGAAGCTTACAGGCAAGGAGATAAGAGATGAGGTGGCATCCTCTGGAGACAGTATTAAGGAGACTGTAAGGTCATACAGGAGACGTCATGATTGAGACTAACGCCATTTATGTGATAGTGGCAAGGGAGTTCAAAAAATTCATAAGGGAAAAGAGCCGGCTTTTTTCGACTATAGCCAGACCGCTTTTATGGCTGTTCCTTGTCGGCGCCGGTATGTCGAGGCTTGTGCCTTCCGGGGGGGGTGTGTCATATATACAGTTTATCTTCCCGGGGATATTAGGGATGACAATACTCTTCAGCTCGATATTCTCATCTATCTCTATTATATGGGATAAAGAATTCGGGTTCATGAAAGAGATACTCGTTGCGCCGGTGTCGAGGTTCTCTATTGTCATCGGCAAGGCCGTAAGCGGCATGATCCTTTCTACGATACAGGCCGCCATCATTCTGGCATTGTTTCCGTTTCTTGGCCTGAAGCTCGGCGTCTTTCAGATCGCAGAAATAATGATGGTATGTGCGATCCTGTCTTTTGCAATAGCAGCGTTCGGGATTCTGCTTGCAACCTTCTATGACAGTTATGAGAGTTTCAGCGTCATAATGAACTTTATAGTAATGCCGATGTTCTTTCTGTCAGGGGCGATGTATCCTGTAAAACTCCTGCCTGATATTCTGAAATTATTCACAAAGATAAATCCGCTCACATACGGGATCGATGCTCTGAAGAATATAATATTCCCTTTCGAAAAAGGCAACATGAGCCCGGACTTCCCGCTTTATCTGGATGTGCTTGTTATTGTTATTGCCTCTTTTGTCTTCGTCTTGATAGCCGGAAAGGCGTTTGAGAGAAAAGGGTAGGGATCAATCTGCATTCTCGCCCAATAGCAATAAGACGTTAACCAAAACTGATTCCACAAAAATTTAGCCCACTTAATTCATAAATTTTCTCGGGTACAGAAAGGACATGCTTCAACACCTTGGGTAACTGGCGCGCCCGGTACTCTTGTGGGAATGACATAGCCTCTTCGCGTCCAGTTGACCTTGTTATGCTATTGCTAATATATCGAAGTTGCCACCGGTTAGGCATTTCCCACCTTCAGTTGTTACCTCAAAAGTGTTTTCGACTCCAACCATACCAAAACCCGGGATACCAATCTTGGGTTCGATAGCGATGGTCATTCCTTCTTCAATTGGTAAATCAAAACCTGAAGCCAGGACGGGATACTCATCAATGGCAAGTCCGATTCCATGCCCAACAAAGTACACTTTATTTTTTCCATACCCCATGAAGCCTTCACTCCACTCTGAGTTTTCAACCTCAGCACAGCAATGGTCCCAGATTTCACTTGGTGGCGTGCCCGGCTTGAGTAATTTGGCAATTTTAGTCTGTAGATCTATGCAAAAGTCATGTGCCTTTTGAGCATCCTTTGGGATATGTTTTTTATTCCCAAGCCAATAAACCTGTGTTTTATCGGTTATGTAACCTTCTAAAGTAAAACCATTATCGATAATTAACGGTTTGCCGGTGGTCCATTTAATCTTAGCAGACCCCATATAAGGGGTTGCTGGATGAACGCCTCTCAAACCGACAGGGCCATTAAATACACTAGGATAATTGGCACTGTCGCCGACAGAGATATGTCCAAGAAATACTTCCTCGCCATAGTTCTCCATTCGTAAAATTCCATGGTGACCTTGTGATAAGAACAAATCTGAAATTTTATGGCATATTTCAAGCTCACTTATTCCATCGTGGAGATGTGGTGGAAGCAGCTCGACCAAACATCGCGCATGTTTGGAACCTGCTTCTCGCAGGATGTTGAGTTCCCATTCTGACTTTTTAGCGCGACTCATACCTATAATTTTATCTGCTGATACAAACTGTTGATCTGCTAAGTGTTTGGTGAGACTCTGAGAGAGAGCCCAAGACAGCCCATTCATCTCGGCAGCAACCACCTTAGGTAAGGGATTGCCTAAATCTTTAAGAATTATATTAATGTCTCTATATGAGTTGAAATTATATATATCTTTTAAGGGGGACTCTATCTTTGCTCTTTCAACTCCGCGCCTGCAAAATAAGATTGGCACACCTTCATGAGGCAGCCATAATACTCCACTGACAAAAGAGCCGCTTAAGTAATAGATATTTAATCGCGAGAAGACCAATACTCCCTGAGTATGAGGTATAAATCGTTTAAGGAGAGTTCTGCATCGATCCCATCGGAAAGCCAGTTCTTGTAAAGGTATGTTGTTGCTCAAAGTATTTAGTCCCAAAATATATTATTTTCCCAGTGAGAGTACTCTATTGAAGCATAACGCCTGAAGTCTGTGGCGCAGGCTTCACCGCGTCCGCTGGAGTGATTCGTTACGCTCTGTGTCTTGCATTCTTATCTCTATCGTTTCGGGGCTGAAATCTTGTTCATTCGGCCACACAATGGTTCCAAATTCAATCCTGGCTCTCTTAAAATAGTCGTAATCTTTCAATTCTGTGAAGATTCCTTTGTCAAGATACGGAGTTACGTCAAAAATTCCTGTTTTGCCGGTTGATAACGTTACCTTTATCTTGTAGTCAGACAGAATTTCAAAGGCTATTACATCTGGAATCATTTGTCACCTCCTACTTCAATGGTTCAATCTTAAACGGCGTATTTCCTTCGACAGCGAGAGCCCAGTCAGCCAACAATTCATCTCTATGGATTTCTATCCAAGCTTGCACTAATCGCAGTTGACGTTGAGGGATTTCTCCATCCAGAATTTCAGCCGTTTCAATGTCGATGGATGCCTTAAATTCGCTGTATCTTATATGGATATGCGGCTTATGGTGTTTCTCATTATCGAAAAAGAAAAGTTGAACTATGATTCCGTAAAACATGGAAATTATTGGCATCTTACGCTCCTCATAATATATCTTACCATACATCGGATGTAGATGTTTGGCTGAGGTAGTGACCATTGGGTCACGCCATAAGTAAGGGTCAGGTCTGGTTTCTTGCAGCATTCGCCTTATTGACTCGCCTGCTTATCGTGGAATAGTGCACGCCTAAGAATTCTGACACCTCTTTCTGGCTGTATCCGTGCTCTATGACGGCTTTTCTTATTCCGTTGCTCGCCAACCTATTGTCGCCAAGTATCTCCGACAATGCAGGTCTGCTCACGTATCTCTGTCTTTTCGGTATCTCTTGTATGTTTTCGTGCGCCTTAACATAGGCAAGCAGCTTCTCAAAAAAAACATCTTCTCCCAGTATGCTCTGTCCTCTGACAGCCTTCCAGATTCCTTTTTCCTGGATTCCGGCTGCGACAAACGCTCTATACTGCTTCTCCGCCTGCCTTCTCTTTGTTCCGAATTGTCCTAATATCCAGTCTGATGCGCTGCACTTATGCGGTTTTTCCATGCCGGCTGTGCCGCGATAACTGCTCCACTTCCAATCCTCAGGTCTTTCTGCGGCTTTTGCCCTGACCGGATTTAAAACTACGTATCTGCTCACTTCAAGAAGATAGCTCTCTTTCTCTATCAGAATCGCCTTGTACCTGCCTTGAAATAAATGACCGACACGGTGATGACTCCTGTTGAAAAGCTGGGTATAGACTCCGTTTAATTGCCTCATTCCCTTCGAAAGATTTCCGTCCGGCGTCTCGATGATCAGGTGGTAATGATTGTTCATCAGACAATATGCATGGCATATCCAGTTAAAACGCTTATTTACCTTGTGAAGGGTGTCAAGAAAAGTCAGACGGTCTTCGTCATCCCGGAAAATCGTCTTCCTTTCGTTTCCCCGAGAAGTAAGATGGTAAATGGCACCATCGTATTCAATCCTGAGCGGTCTTGCCATGCTTCTAAAATATCACGCTTTAGACATTACTGCAAGAAACAAGACCTGACCCCATTATCCCATTATCCTGTTGAATAATCTTATAATCTCCTGATCCGCTGATGAGATGAAATCGGCTATGGTCGTGAAGTGTGGCCGTGTGTCTGCCGACAATGCCATGAATACTATGTTCTCTTCACAGCAACGCGCTATCTTACGACTTGAGGTGATACCCCTTGAATAGGCATACAGTATTATCTTTAACAGTATTGCAGGATCGTATGCCGGTGCGCCCATATCGTCGTTCTGGTAACGCAAGTCAAATATGGACAGGTCTATTTCATTGTCTATTAGATAATGAAGGGTGTGTTCAAATGTCCCCGGAAGTATCTGTTTGTCAAAATGTATCGGTATGAACTTCCCCTGTGAATAGTCGTACTCTTTGTATCTCGCCATATGTCTCCTTTCCTGCTAACCCGTTTTGTTTCTTGCTTCATGTAATGATATGGCGATTTATCTGGGTTTGCAAGACTTTTTTAGACTTTTTCTACAGCTTCAACGCTCTAAATGAGGCGCAGGGGCAACCAGCCTTGAAAACCCGCCGACGTTATTCCCTGTCGCCTCGATTTTGTTGTTAAGCCTTTTCTCATTTATTCTGCTTTATTCTTTTTTTCTGAAAGTTTGCGACGATGTTGAAATCAGGCTTAATATCATAGAACTCCCAGAAAAGCAGATTGTTATCTTGGTCTTGATCTACTTTGTGTTCTTTAGGCGCAATGCGCGTAATTTCTGAGACAGAGGATTTAGGTAAGATCATTTTTATTTTTATATTCTCGATATTGTCTTTCCATAAAGCTCCAGTCTTGAGAATATATTTAAATTCATATTCACCGTTTGACCACTCTGTTCCTTGGACTGAATATGTGTGTCTAATGGTTTTGGACTCACCTTTTTCAAATGCAACCTTAAAGGTATAAACAATTGGATAATTCAGATCCTGCAATGGGGACTTGCTCCATCCCTTTTTCTTTGTAACTTTAGTTTCTTCCCCGTTTACAAAGGTGCGGAACTTCGGGTCAGGCACATCTTCTTCTCTATCACCTGGGTCGTTAGGGCCATCTGTATCGAAGGGAAAGCCCATCTGGACAGAAGTTTTGTTGCCATGGTTTTTAAAATTCAGGACTGCTTCTACGCCCCAGCCAAGGCCGGCACCTTTTGTAATAGTAAGCACTTCAGACACCAATTGAATGTTGTCATTTTTTATTGGATAAACTGTTACACCCGAGCCATGATAAGAGGAGTCATTGCCGAAGGCCGGATTGACGAGGGTGAACAGAAATGCAAAGAGAAAAACCATTAAAGCGTTTTTGGTATTCAGTAATTTTCTATTGTTTTTTATCATTTTTATTGTCGGCTTAACGCGGGCCATGAGCCGACCGGGCCACAGACACTGGAATGAAAACCGATAGCGGTTAATCCCGGTCGGGCTCGATGGCTTTGTTGTGTGTTTCTATTTATCATTCCCCGATTCTTAAGATGCCATATGTCAAGAAGATCGCATAAAACGCATTGACGACTATGGAGAGAACGAGGCCAGTTTTCTTCTGCTGTGATTGCGACATATAGCCTTTATATCCGAACCAACATCCAATAATAGGCAGGACGATCAGAAATAAATATGTTTCCCGCCCGGCCGATTTGGGAAGAACATAAGCACTCAGACCAAGAGCAATAGGTAAAGCAACAAGAGTAAGCAACATGCTGGCTATATAGAAAATAGCTGAATTGTCGACTTTTACCTTGACTAAGTCGGAGAGGCCACTTTTCTCATGGTGGACCCTTATGATCTCCTTTGTCGTCTCCCCGGAATAACCTTTAAGTTGTGAGTTGTTCTCTCCTTTTTCTCTATTCCTAAGTTCAGGATGTCTGTCGTAAAACCCACCAAGATTTTCAAGGTGCGCACCGCATTTCGGGCATTGCAAGGCCGTCACTGTGTGCGCCGCGTGAGGCTCCAAACAATTAGAGCAAATCAGGAAGGCAGACGTAGCATTTGGCGCCTTCTTTATCTTCATCAACAATGTAGATATAAGGCCAAAGACGCCAAAACCGATTGCCATTTTGCCATATGAAACAGCCTCTTGTCCACGAAAATACACAAGGCGAAAAATGAGCTCCTGTTTCTGAATGACTTCAGTTCCCCATACGATGGTAACGATAGAAATCAATATTACATACGCATTAATAAAAAATATTGCTCGTTTAAAATTGTCTTTATACGAACTGTAGGCAATGAGTGCGCCAGTCGCAAATAGCAATATTATTCCCAATATTTGCCATGGGGCAAATGACCAAAAGGGAGTATTCAGTGAGTAATTGTAAATTCCGAAAGAATATACTGCAGCCCCGCACGATGCTATTAGGCCAGCAATTAGGCCGAAGTTCTTTGGCTTAATCATTTCTTATGCCGTTTATTTTCTGTATTATTTTTTATCATTATCTGACACAACGAACTAAATGAGGCGCAGGGGTAACCAGCCCCTGAAAACCCGCCGAGGTTAAACCCTGTCGCCTTGATTGATGTGTTATACACGGTAGTTTATTTAATTATAGTAATGATGAATTTCTTGTCCGCATTGTATTTTATGAGAAATTTATTATGCCTTTCCGTAAGAGTAAATTCATTCCATTTTAACCAACTCTTGAACTCTAGGTTTGTCAAATCTTCATATCCGTACTTGCTGTTATAGTTAAAGCCCTTTGCTATGTCAGAACCGCTTAGCCAATATGAAGCTGTAATGATATCTGGATCACCTTCAGTGTCACCATAAGTAATTACCTCAACATAAACACTGGGGTATATTTCTTCAGCGATAAAGGAAACGCGTAAAGCCGTTTTATTCATGTATCTAGGGCCAGTAGTTACAAAATAGACATTAGTCGGGATAGAAACTGTGGCCCCTTTTAACGGTTTTATCTGAATGGTCTCGGCAGAAATGTTTCCAAAAAGCAATAGATAGAAGATAATTGCGATGATAGCGTATTTCATAATTTTGTCATTGTATAACGAGTCTGTAGAAAAAGTCATTTTTAAAACGTTCCTGCTTTCTTGGAATTTACAATCCATTATTTTCTGGTTTTACTTTCCTGAAGCACCCCTTTGTCCCCCTTTTCCCGAAAGCATTCGGGATTCGGGATTAAGAGGGGAATTTCGGGAATTATGTAATAAAATATAGTTTAAAGCTTATAGCTGATGGCTAAAAGCTTTTTTCGGACAGGCTACCGCCGCTAAGATGTTGCCCCCCAACTGCGGCAACATCATCGATTCTCCGACATTTCCTTTTAATGTCCATGCCCTTTCAAAACAGGAACCAAAACCACTGGATGCCCGACTGAAAACTTCGGGCATGACGGCCTTTATGTGAGACCGTTGCCTGATGCTTAAAGTAATCTATAGCAATCTAAGAGAGATGTCAACCCCGTTAGAATGAGCGAAGATATTCTAACGGGGTAAAGAGGAAAATACAAGGTGGGGAATTGAAGAAGGGAGTTTTTCGGGACACTGATTGACAGGATTATAATAGAACGTAGGTAATCATAAGAAAATCCCTCCTAACCTCCCTTTGCCTAAGGGAGGGTTAACGAAAATATCGGGTCAAGCCGGAGGGCGACAAACTCGGACTTTATTATCAAACTCAACTTTTAATAAAGGATAAAACTACTTTAGGGCGGGGAAAAGCTACAGCCTGCCGGATCTGATTATCGAGATTATCAGCCAGATGCCGAGGAGGAAGGCAAAGCCGAAGGCCAGGAAACCGAGTACGGACATCCCGTAGATCTTCGGTCCGACCCCTGTTGCGTGCATGATGGCAGAACTCAGGAGTATGGCGCTGATGATCATGCTGAAGGCTATCCTGTTGCTTGAGCGGTCCATGTCCCTGATGAATTTGTCGAGGCCTATGGGGGTCATTTTTATATGTATGTCGTCTCTCAGCAGTTTCTGTATGATCTGCCTCATCTGCTTTGGAAGGAGGATGAAGGAATCGCTTATCTCTGTTACGTTCTTCCTGAGTTTTTCGTAAAGCCTGCCGGGTCTTAACCTCTCTTTTACGAGTTTTGATGCATAGGGTTCTGCAGCTGCGATAAAATCGAAATT
>JAKAKQ010000095.1 GCA_021813425.1 Nitrospirota bacterium | reverse complement strand
GGTGCATATAATCGGCGCTGGAACAGGGTTCGGCGCAGTGCTGGTTGCTGCCGGCATGGGATTAATTTATCTGCTCAAAGAGAAATATTCCGGCGGGATTTATGAAAGATTGCCTGACCCGCAAACTCTTGATAATCTCGGCTATAGGTTTGTTGCCGGAGGATTCATTATGTATGGGCTTATGATTGTCTCCGGCGCCTTCTGGGCGAACCAGGTTAAAGGCACGTATTGGAACTGGGACCCCGTGGAAGTATGGTCTCTTATATCATGGCTTATATACGGGATATATCTTCATTTAAGGATAACGATGGGGTGGCGCGGCAGACGTCTCGCCTTGTATGCCCTCATAGCCCTTGCCGCGATGATAATAAGTTACTGGGGCATTCCATTTAGCGTTGAAACGTTCCATCAGGGATTCCGGATAGAGCACTGAAAAGAAGCTCAGTACCGGCTGTCAACCGACAGCCGGGAACCAAATAAACAGGCGCATATAACAACTGAAGACCGATGGCTTAAGGATGAAAGCCGTTTATTGAAAGATGCAAAAGTAATGTCCTACACTTTGTCATTCCGGCTCGTCCGGAATCTTTCTGCGGGAAGGACTCCCGACAAGCGGGAGTGACGAGAAACAGGTCATTTATTATGCAGGAATCAATAGTGCAACAGGGAGGAGCAATGACAGTAAATAAATCCCTTTTCTTGATACTGATGATTGCGACTTTGCTTTCCGGCGCATGTGCGAAAGAGGGAACGGACAGTCTTGACAAACGGGATATTGAGAACAACAGACGGCATAACGGGACGGAAACGGCTGAAGCCGGCCTTGTTGCTTTTATAAAAAAACAGAAGCTGGTCAAATTCCAATCGGATACTATCGGGAATGCGTTTGATTCCTACAGGTATTTGATGAAAAAGGAGTGGAAGGAGACCGCCCTGAAAAGCCGTCATATCACCGTTGATTTTACCGGATGGCTTGAACTGTCGGCATTGAATGACAGTGATAGGAAGGAAGGTATTACAGGCAGGGGGCTTGAGGTGAAGTTTGTCATCGAACCTAATGGCTCGTATTATGTGTTTATGATTTCAAAGATCGAATCCAGATCCGATGGCAAGGTATCTCGTTATCAGCAGGATGATATTGCCGGGATCCTGTCCCGAATCTATGCAAACAAAGAAATCAGACTATAAGGCATTCAGCGCTCCGCTGTCAGCAATCAGGAGGAAAGCCGTCGGACAAAAGCCGGCAGCCAATAACTGAATGCCAAGTGCTGACAGCTGATGGCCGGTCACTGACGTGAAACTCTGTATCATCTTCCCGCCTTTGCCGTTCGGCTGGACACCCGTTGCCCCGCCGAGCCTCGAGTATCTCGCCGCACTTACCAGGCGCGCTGACCCGGATATCGAGATCGAACTGATAAGCGCCAGCGCCGATCCCGACGCTATAGACCGGGTGGACTGCGACCTTGCCGCGATAAGCATTCTGACCCCTACGGCCGTAGGTGGCTACCGGATTGCGGAGAAACTGCGGGCCCGGGGGATTAGGATAGTCTTCGGCAACATGCACGCCTCTGCCATGTCTGAAGAGGCAAAACAGCATGGGGATGCGGTTGTCATCGGCGAGGCAGAATCGGTCTGGCCTGAGGTGCTCCGTGATTTCCGCGCCGGACGGCTGAAACCGTTTTATAGAGGCGAGCAGATACCCCTTGATGATCTGCCGACACCCCTTTACGGTCTCCTGAAAGGCAAGAGAAGGCACCAGTTCAGGATTGTGAATACCTCGCGCGGGTGCCCGTATAACTGCACCTTCTGTTCGGTAAGGCTTTTTTGGGGCTCAAAAATACGTTTTCGCCCGATAGATCATGTGGTGCGTGATGTGGCTGCTGTCCCGGAGAAGATGTATATAAACGGCGATGAAAATATCTGGTGGACAGGCAAGGCCCAGCGCGCCATAGATCTGTTTACGGCCCTGAAGGGAAGCGGCAAGAAATGGATGGGCTTCGGCAGCCTCGGCCCGGTGCTTTCTCCTGCCGGCCCCCGTATGCTGAAGGCGGCCAGAGAGAGCGGGCTTCTCTCCCTCTGGGTTGGATGGGAGTCCATATCTGACGAAGGGTTGAGGGAGTTCGCTGCCGGAAGCAAGATCGGCGTTGATCGCGAACGTGCGGTGAAGACCCTCAGGGACAACGGCATAGACGTTTCGCTTTTCTATATGCTCGGCAGCCGCCATGATTCGCTCGACGATTTTAAGCGTTCGGTGGAACTTGCAGACCGGCTCGGGGTGAGTATGCATCCCTCGCTGGTCGTCCCTTATCCCTGGACCATGCTGCGTGAGCAGTATGAACCATATATTTATAAGGGGTTGGGTTGGGAGTATTATACAGGCGCATACTCCCTGTTTGAACATCCTGACCCTGCCATGACACCGGAAGTCCGTGAGGAGCTCTTTTACGAGACTTCGCTCGAACTGCTGAGCCTGAAAAGGGTTTTCCGTCATATGTTTAAAGTGCCCCGGGCGGGTTTCCCTCATGCCCATATCCTTTCGCTGATGTCCCAGATACCCGTGAGGCACGGCATGAAGATAGCTTATAAGAAATGGAAAAATGAGAGAAGGACAGTTGCTGAAAAAAGGTTTATAACATAACAGTCCGGGTAATTGCCCTAAATTTAGGCAGCGCTGCCTGATTTTTGTGCAGGATGTGGATACCGATAAAGGAGACTCGTCCCGGTGTTTGAATGCAACATTTTAATTTAAAAGGGTTTTTGATGAGATTCGGACTTTGGTGATGGAGGGCACATTTCTTGCTAATTTTGTACTATATAGAGAAAATACAAGAGAGGGTAACATATTAACCACTTTTCCCGTGATGTAATAGCCTTGGAGTGCAGCCCTCTTAAAACAGATCAGAAGGAAATTTGCAAGGAGGTTATCCCCAATGTCTAATCAGCCGTCTACCCCGATAAAAGTTTCTGAGGCGGAAGCCGAGCGACATCGTCTTACCGAGGATATTCTCAAGTTTATCGAAGCTGGTGTGGACTCGGGGATTCCTGACTTCAACGACTATGCACTCAGGATGTTTGCCCTTCACTATGAGGTAAATCCAATTTTCAGAGAGTTTTGCGATGCGAAGAAGGTGCGGCCGGGGGACATTTCGCGATGGGAAGATATTCCCATGGTGTACAACGACGTTTTCAAGACGCATCTTGTGGCATCTTTCCCGCTTGAAAAATCTGTGATGGCCTGCCTTACAGGCGGGACTACGAGTCTTACTCAGAGGGGACGCATCTTCCGTGACGAAGACGGCAAGCGCCTTGTTTTTTCAGCAAACAAAATGATGACCGGATCGTATTTGTTCCCGGATTTTCAGGAAGGGAAGCGCTGCCGCATCCTGATCCTTGCGCCAAGTCCCGAGATGGCGCCTTCCATGGGAATGGCGATCGGCATAGATCAGACGAGGCGGCATTTCGGCACTCCTGACAGCAAGTTTCTGTTGGGCAGGTCCGGTATCCATATCAATGACTTGCTCGGCGCCCTGCGCGAGTCTGAAGCCAGCGGAGTGCCGGTGGCCCTGATAGGTGCAACGTCTGCGTATGTTTATTTCTTTCAGGCATGCCGGCGGAAGAAGATGAAATTCTGCCTGCCGGCAGGCAGCCGGATATGCGATGGCGGTGGTTACAGAGGTCGTTTCGGCAAAGTGAACCGCGATGACTACTATGCGATGGTCCAGGAGGTGCTCGGTATCCCGGGCAGCCATTGTGTAAACGTTCTTGGCGAGGCCGAGACCGCAACCAACCTCTTTGACGACTCCCTCAGGCGCCATGTGAAGGGCCTGCCGCCCCGGCAGAGGACCCGCCCGGTCCCGCCATGGTGCAGGGTGCGCGCAATGAGTATAGACGACCTTTCACCTCTACCCGACGGCGAGATTGGTCTGCTTGCGCACTGGGACCTCGCCAATGTGCCGACGGTCCTTGCCGTGATAACCGACAACCTCGGATATACAACCGACAACGGGCAGGGCTGCGAGATGGTCGGCCGCGCAAAGATAGAAAACGGCAGGGTATCTCCCCTGCCCGATGAGACTGCAGGAAGCCCGATGGGCGACTCCATGATCTTCCGCATGCTCGAGAGGTATGTGAATTTTTCCATAGAATTGAAGATGGCGATGGCAAAAGACCCCAGGGTCACGCCGAGCGAACGCGAGGAAGTGGAGGCCCGTCCAGGGTCTGTTCCGTCATGTCCACAGGTTGTGGATGAGATACTCGTGTCGCAACAGGACGCCGAAGCCGCTCAACTGAGGGATGAAGCCCTCGGCACATTTAAGGACCAGACCGAACGCCCGCTCGACTGGTATAAAAGCGAAGCGGATAAACAGGCGCTGTCCGACCATCCTGGCGGCCTGAAATCGGAGCAGCAAAAGAAGGAGAAAGATAAGGGAGCCCCGAAAGGAAAGGTAAAGCCAAAAAAGTAAATCGCATCAGAGAAATATCTCCTGTTACTAATTACTAATATTCACATCTGTCCAAAACAAGAATATTGAGTAGGCGGAATGCCTCATAAACACAATAAATCGGCATGATTATTCATCCGGCATACCTGTTATTTGATAAATATATGTTTTCAGGGTAACTCTGTTTTGGTGTTATCAAGTATTTGAAGTGTTTCTTTTTTAAGGTGCCGTTATTGTGTTTCTTCCTCATCCCGCCTCCTTTTGGAATTATTTTGGACAGCAATGACTAATATTATAATTCGATCCTTGTATTTTTCACCCTTATGAATCTCAAAAAAATAATTATTCTGCCAAAAGTTTTCTTGCAAATTAAAATCAGTATTGTATAATCTTATTAGTAATTAAAGCTTTAGGTTTCAATAAACTTATAAGGAGGTTTTTATGAGGTCAAGAGGGCAGGAGGGTTTTACTCTCATCGAGGTCATTGTGGTGGCAGGTATTATTGCGATTCTTGCGGGGATTTTAGTGCCGATAATTTTTAAGGAAATTGATGAGTCCAAGATTACAAGGGCTTCCGCTGATGTAAGATCGATATCCTCTGCGATGATCGTTTTCAAGAAGGATGTTGGTCCCTGGCCGACAGTTGACGGAGCTTGTGCCTCCGGTCTTACTCTGCTGGTTGGCAATGGAAATATGCCAGCGGATTATGCTGCGCAAGGTTTTGATGACTCTACTGGATTGAACTTCTCTGTCCCACTGTCTACAAACACTGCTGGCTGTTATACCAACTGGAAAGGGCCTTACATTGCATTGGTCAGCGCCGATCCATGGGGTTATGCTTACATTACAAATGCAAAAGAATTTAATACGCCAAATGCTCCTATCTGGATATTGTCCGCGGGGCCGAATGGCAGAGTCGAGACAAATATTGCATCTACTTCTGTGTTAGGAGATGATATTGGTCTTCGACTTAAATAATCATCAGAATAAACTTTGAATTGCAAAGACGCCGGGGAATTCCCCGGCGTCTTTTTTATTAGATATATACTGATAGTTTTATGTTATCTTTAAAACATACTGGAAAAAGAGTGTGACAACCTGTTATGAGAAAGGCGCTTACGATCTTTATAGGTTTTATCCATGATTTTGCCGCGGGCTGCTGGGGCGCATCGGTGCTGGCAGTTTACTGGGTAGACAAGATAGGGGCAGGGCAGGGTTCCGGCACAATGTTCTTTGACCTCAAAAAACAGTTCTTCTTTCTCGGACTTGGTTGTGTTGCGGTTGTGGTGCTGGCCGGCATGGGGAGGACATTCACATACGCTTATATAGGAAGTGTATACGGTGAGGATGCAGAAAAACTCCGGAAGAAGATGCTCGCCGTCAAACATATCATACTCTTCACAGTCTTCGGCCTCGGCATATGGTGGCAGTATACGATGGTCTATCGTTAGCTTCTTTATAAAAATCTGTCTTGTTGCTGCTATTCCTGAATAATTCATAAAACATGATAATAGAGAATTTAATCATACCCACAATAGATATTTATAATTCCCTTGATGTATGGTATTGAAATTGCTTAAAATAATAAAATTGTTATGAAAAAAATAAAGAAAATATTGCTTATTACCCCGCCTTATCACTCAGGCGTTGTTGAATCGGCCGGGGTCTGGCTGAATGTCGGGTTTGTATATATCGCTGGAAGTCTCAGGGCTGCGGGATATGACCCAGTATATTACGACGCCATGAGCTATTGGCACGGATACGATGATATCCGGAGGCGCATCGAAGGCGAAAAGCCCGATGTGGTCGCAACGACCGCTTTTACGGCTGAAATCGTCGATGCACTGAAGGTCCTGAAGCTTGCAAAGGAAATTGACCCTGAGATTATTACGGTCATCGGAAATGTCCATCCCACTTTCTGTTATGAGGAGATATTCAAAGGTCATTCAGGGTATGTGGATTATATAGTGCGCGGAGAAGGTGAAGAGACGCTGGTTGATCTTATGGATGCGCTTTCCTCCGGCGGAGACATATCAAAGGTCAAAAACATAGTTTACAAAAATAACGGGGAAATAATAGTAACGCCTTCAAGGGGATACATAAAAGACCTCAATATACTTCCAATGGCATGGGACCTCGTTGACTGGCCGATCTATACTTACCGCACCATGGAGAATTCAAGACTTGCTATTGTGAGCTCCTCGCGCGGATGCAGCCAGCAGTGCAGTTTCTGTTCCCAGCAGCTCTTCTGGCAGAGGAAATGGAGAGGCAGGAGCGCTGAGAATTTTGTCGCTGAGCTTGAATTCCTCAGGGATGTATACGGAGTGAATGTGGTCATGATATCCGATGAGACCCCTACACTCGACAGGAGGAGATGGGAACGCATACTCGACCTTCTTATAGAACGGCATGTGGGTACCAAGATCCTTATGGAAACAAGGGTTGACGACATTCTCAGGGATGAGGAAATCATGTGGAAGTACAAGAAGGCCGATATCGACCATATATACGTTGGAGTTGAAGCTACAACGCAGGAAACCCTCGATCTGTTCAAAAAAGACATAAAGGTTGAGCAATCCAAAAAGGCGCTTCAGCTGATAAACGAGTATGACATTGTTTCTGAGACTTCTTTTGTGCTCGGCATGCCTGATGATACAAAGGAAAAGATACGGAGTACGGTTGAGCTTGCTCAATTCTATAATCCCGATCTTGCCTTTTTCCTTGCCATAGCTCCATGGCCGTATTCAGAGATATACCCAATGCTTAAGCCCTATATTGAGGTATGGGATTACAGCAAATACAATCTGGTAGAACCGGTGGTAAAGCCGAAGGCCATGACTATCGATGAAGTCAGAAAGGAGCTTGGTCTTGCTTCCAGGGACTTTTATATGAGTAAACTGAAGAACCTCGAAAGGCTGTCCTCCGAGAAACAGGAATTTATGATCAAGGTTACCAAATTGATAGCAACGAGTTCTTATCTTAAAGAGCATATGCAGGGTGAGATGCCCGAAGAGATCAGAAAATTCATGGATAGGTTGACTGTAAAACGCTGAACAGAGACGTCCCCTAACCCCTAATGGCGTTGCTTTTCCCGCGGATTATGCTATCGCCTTTGCCCCATAGCTTTATATAACATAGCCAGATTATCTTTTGCATCTTTATAATCGGGTTTGATTTTCAGGGCGGTTTGATATTCATTCAATGCCTCTTCAAAATGACCTGTTTTAAAATAGACATTTCCCAGGTTATTGTGCGCGTCTGCATAATTCGGGTCAAGTTTTAAGGCGGTTTGATATTCGTTGAAGGCCTCGTTAAGACGGCCCTGCCTGAAATATACATTCCCCAGATTGTTATGTGCAACAATAGAAAAGTTAGGATTAAGTTTCAAAGCGACTTGATATTCATTAAGGGCCTCATCAAACCGGCCCTGGTTGAAATAGATATTCCCCAGATTGTTATGTGTCTCGGCATCATCAGGTTTAAGCCTCAGGGCGGTTTTGTATTCCTTTACAGCCTCCCCGGTACGGCCCTGCTTCTGGTAGGCATTTCCAAGATTGTAATACGCATCAGCATAATCAGGTTTGAGTTTTATGAACATTTGATATTCTTTTATCGCCTCATCAAGGCGGCCTAAATGCAGATAAGTATTGCCCAGATTGTTATATGTAAAAGCGTATGAAGGGTCCAGTTTTAAGGCGGTTTGATATTCCCTGACAGCCCCTTCAATCAGGTTCTGTTTATAGTAAGTATTCCCGAGATTATAATACGCCTCAGCATAATCAGGATTGAGTTTTAGTGCTGTTTGATAACTCTTTACAGCCTCATTAAGACTGCCCTGTTCTTCATAAAATACAGCAAGATTATTATGTGGGCGCGCTTTATTGGGGCTTTTCCTTACAACATCCTCCCATAGCCTTATGTTGTCTCCCCAGACATGATTCCTTGCATAAGCTGTAATGGACAGGGTTATCACAATCAGGACCAAAACCGTTGCAAGTGCCTTATCCGTAATGTTTATCCTCTTTTTCAGTCTCTCTTTTGTTATCTCTATTACAGACATCACCGCAATGAAGAACCCTATGGATGGCAGATATACCCTGTGCTCGAAGATAACGTCCCTTATCGGTATGACGCTCGATTCCACTGACAATGTTATGAAAAACCACATTATCCCAAATGAAGCAAGGCGTAAACAGTGAATAGTAAATAGTGAATGGTGAATAGTAGAACGGGAACGGAGAAAAAGATATACACCAAAACAGAAGATCAATAAGAGAAAGACAAAAGACAATAAGACCTCCGTATTGAAGAATGAATGGTATACAGGGTAATCATAATCGAGGTTCTGGTTTATTGGTATGAAAAGCAGCCTTATGTATGTTGTTATGACCCGAAACTGCGTGTAGAAGTAGTCTTCCCTCGATATCTCGCTGAAACTGGCTATCTTCGTTGCCTCATCTATCCCCCTTATGTCTGTCAGAGAACCCTTGCCACCTGTCAGTATCATCGGTATTATCAGCATGGTAAGAAGAAGAGGCATCAGATAAAGCATCCTCCTCCTTATGCTCCCATTTAAGAACATGAATTCATAAAGGGCTATTACTAAAGGAAGGGTAAAGGATATCTCCTTTGTCAGCATGGCCATAACAGCTGAGATGACTGAGAACAGGTAATAGGTGATAGGCGATAGGTAATAGGTGATAGGGTCTGATCCCTGACCAATAACCTCTGACCTATAACCTATGAGTCTACATTTTATATAGCAGACCAGCGACAGCAGATAGAAGAATGTTGCAAGGGATGCAAACCTCTGGACAATATAGGTGACCGCCTGTGTCTGTATCGGATGACAGGCAAAAAGCATGGAAACAAAAAAAGCTGTAAAAGTAGATGGATCGTAGTTTGTGGTCTGTTGTTCGATTTTGCTGTTAGCTATGAGCAATGAGCTACGAACTTGATTGAAATAAGGCGTTTTAAATGTGAGTGTGACGAGCCGGTATACAAGCAGTGCGTTAAGAAGGTGAATGAGGATGTTTACTATATGGTATCCGGTAACATCAAGGCCGTTTAGTTTGTAGTTTAAGGCAAA
>JAKAKQ010000175.1 GCA_021813425.1 Nitrospirota bacterium | reverse complement strand
GGATTATTTTGAAGGAAGACCCTTTATCGACAGATATATTTACCGGATGATCCCTGATCCGGCAACCATGTTCCTCGAACTTCAGGCCGGCAGTATAGATATGATGGGATTGACCCCTATTCAGTACACAAAGCAGACAGAGACAGAATTCTTCAAAGGCAATTTCCAGAAATTCCGCTACCCGGTATTTTCCTATACTCATATGGCATTGAACATGAAACATCCTTGGTTCAGGGACAAGAAGGTGAGACAGGCAATAGCATATGCGATAGACAAGCAGGAGATCGTTGATGTCGTGCTTTTCGGTCTGGGCAGTCCTGCAACAGGTCCCTATGTTCCGAATACATGGCCATATAATCCAAATGTGAAAAAATATGCGTACAATCCTGAAAAGGCAAAGCTGCTGCTTAAGGAAGAAGGTTGGGAAGACAGAGATGGCGACGGGGTGCTTGACAAGGAAGGGAAACCTTTCAGATTCACAATCTTTACCAACGCAGGCAACAGCCTGAGAAAAAACACGGCGACGATCATACAGTGGAGGCTTGAAAAAATAGGCATTGAAGTAGATATCAGGACACTTGAATGGTCAACATTTATAAATCAGTTCATCGATAAAAAACGCTTTGAGGCAGTCATCCTTGGCTGGAGCATAGGGCTCGATCCTGATCAGTATGACATCTGGCATTCTTCAAAGACAAAGGAAAAGGAACTCAATTTCATCAGTTTCAGCAACCCTGAGGTGGATGAATTACTCGAAAAAGGCCGGAGAACATACAATATCGAGGAAAGAAAAAAAGCCTACTTCAAGATACAGGAGATTCTTGCAGAGGAAGTGCCATATATCTTCCTGTATGTTCCTGATGCAACACCGATCGTCCATGCCAGGATAAAAGGGATTAAGCCTTCTCCTATAGGTATCAGTTATAATCTCCCGAAATGGCATGTGCCGAAAAATCTGCAAAGGCACAGACTGGAGCCTTAAATGCTGACATACCTGATAAAACGTTTTTTCGAAACGATACCTACATTATTCGGTATAACTCTTATCTCTTTCTTTATAATTCATCTTGCTCCGGGTAAACCCACTGATGTCCTTACGGAACTGAACCCGAAGATCACACCAGAGGCGAGGGAGAGGCTTGAGAAACTTTACAACCTTGACAAGCCGATTATAGTCCAGTACGGCCTCTGGCTCAAAAAGATTGTCAGACTCGATTTCGGCGAATCCTTTTCAACGGACAGGAGGCCTGTCATGCAGAAGATATGGGATACGAAAAAACCTCTTCTTGAGAGAAGGCTCTTCATAACTTTCATGATCAACCTTATCTCTATGGTCATCATACTTCTCATTGCGATCCCTATCGGCATATCGTCGGCCACACACCAGAATACGCTCTATGACAAAATCACCACAACAACGGTCTTTATCGGTTTTGCCATGCCTTCCTTCTGGCTTGCGCTCCTCCTCATGATGCTCTTCGGTGTATACCTGCACTGGCTCCCCATATCAGGACTGAAATCCCTCAACTATGATTCTTTGCCTCTGCTGGCAAAGGTGCTTGACAGGGTAAAACATCTTCTGCTGCCTTTGTTTGTAGCTGCCTTCGGCAGTCTGGCAGCTGATTCGCGTTTCATGCGAAGCAGCATGCTCGAGGTGATAAGGCAGGATTACGTGACTGTTGCAAGGGCCAAAGGCTTGCCTGAAAATAAGGTCATCTACCGGCATGCCTTCAGAAATGCCCTGCTGCCGCTCATAACTCTCATAGGCCTGTCCATTCCCGGACTCATCGGCGGCAGCGTCATCTTCGAAAACATTTTCGGGATACCCGGCATGGGACAGCTTTTCTTTTCAGCGGTCATGACCAGGGATTATCCTCTGGTCATGGCTGTACTTACTATCGGTTCCTTTTTAACACTCATAGGCAACCTGCTGGCTGATATCGGTTATATGATTGCAGATCCCAGGATACGTGTGAAATGACCATGACCGGCTACTCACTCGCATATCAGTTCTGGATAAGGTTCAAAAAAAACAGCCTGTCAGTGGCAGGCGGAGCCATTGTGCTCGCACTTTTTCTTATTGCAGTGTTTGCGCCGCTTCTTTCGCCCTATGATCCTAATGACATAGACAGAAAACATATCCTGGAGCCGCCGGGCATTAAGCATCCCTTCGGCACCGACGACCTTGGCAGGGATATCCTGAGCAGGATGATCTGGGGTGCACGCATATCACTGGCGGTCGGGTTTGTTGCTGTAGGCATAGCAACATTAATAGGCATATTATTCGGGGCTATCGCAGGATATTACGGAGGATGGACTGAAAGGATAATCATGAGGTTTATCGATATCATGCTCACTATCCCGACATTTTTTCTCATCCTTGCTGTTATTGCATTTATCGAGCCGAGCATATGGAACATCATGATAGTAATAGGGCTCACCTCATGGATGGGCGTTGCGCGCCTTGTCAGGGCAGAGTTCCTGTCTCTGAAAGAAAGGGAGTACGTGCTTGCTGCCAGGGCGCTCGGTGCAAGCGATTTCCGGATCATATTCAGGCATATACTCATAAACAGCATGGCGCCGGTGCTCGTCTCTGCTGTCCTCGGTATTGCCGGTGCTGTATTGCTGGAATCGGCACTAAGTTTCCTCGGCCTTGGCGTCCAGCCGCCAACGCCGACGTGGGGAAACATCCTTACGTTAGGCAAAGATAATTTGGAGATCGCATGGTGGCTTTCCGTATTCCCCGGGCTTGCGATTTTAATTACTGTACTCGGTTATAATCTGCTTGGAGAGGGCATCAGGGATTCGATAGACCCGAGGCTCTGGGAGACGGGAAGAAAATAATTCAGCTGTCGGGCATTCAAGCTGTCAAGCTTACAAGCCGCATGAGAATCGTGTATCATGTTAGTTAATGACAGATAAACTGCTTAAGGACGCTGCGTATGCGACACCTGACCCTGAGAGGTCTCTGAATAGCCTTTCGTCTTTTCTCGCCAGGAATACTGCAAGGACGGATGAACTTAAGGCGGATATCAGGGACATTTCCATGCTCTTCAGCTTCAGCCAGTTCCTTGCAAATTACTGCATATTACACCCTGATGTTTTATTCGATACCCTGAAAAATGTCGATTCACCCAGGGATAAAGACGCCCTTTCGTCATCTCTAAGAGAGAGATTCAGACATACAGACAAACCCGTATCCCTTAGCCGCCAATCTTTTGCCCATTTATCACTTGACCCTTATATGACGGCAGTGCGTGAATTCAGGATGAAAGAGATCCTGGGTATAACATTGAGGGACATTCTGAGGAAAGTAGACCTGGTTGATACAATGCTCGAACTGAGTTCCCTTGCCGATGTAATTATCGAAAACTCCCTGATGGTTGTTAAAAGCTCTCTGGATGAAATTTATGGTGCTCCTGACAGTGACGCCTTTTCTGTTATATCACTGGGCAAGCTCGGCGGAGAAGAATTGAATTTCAGTTCGGATGTCGATCTGATGTTTGTTTACGGCACTGAAATAGGCGAGACCTCCGGTATAAAAACAGCTCATGGCATTACCTCAAACAGGATAAGCAATCACGAGTATTACTGCAAGGTCGGAGAAACCCTGACACGTTTTCTGTCCCTGAATACCGAGTCGGGTTTTGCATACAGGGTAGACCTGAGATTAAGGCCTGAAGGTCAGAGGGGGGATATCGCCCTTTCGCTGAGAAGCTACGAAATGTATTACGAGTCATGGGGCAGGGCCTGGGAAAGGGCCATGCTCATAAGGGCAAGGCCTGTAGCAGGAGACCCGGACCTCGGCAGTAATTTCATGGGGATGATTAGGCCCTTTGTTTACAGAAAATACCTTGACTTCAGCTCTATAGACGAGATCAGGAGTTTGAAGTCAAGGATAGACTCGACATTCAAAAAAGGGGATATAAAGAGGGGATACGGCGGGATACGCGAAATAGAATTCTTTGCGCAGGCGCTTCAGCTTATTTACGGTGGAAGGGAACCTCTCCTCAGGGAGAAAAGTGTGTTGAAGGTGTTGCATCGTCTTTTGCAGAAGGCGCTTACCGGGCAGAGAGATTATTTTATACTTTCAGACAACTACAGATTTTTAAGGACCCTCGAGCACAGGCTCCAGCAGTTAAACGACCTTCAGACACACACCATACCTTCAGGTGAAGCTGAAATGGAAGCACTCGCAAAAAAGATGGGATTCTACGACAGGAAAACTTTCATCGCCGGCCTTGAAAAAAGAAGGGATGATGTCAGAGGTATTTATGACTCCCTGTTCGCTGAACGGAAAGAAGATCAGTCTTTAAGCGGGACATTCTTTGATGAAGAGTTTTCTGATACTGAACTTAAAGAATACCTTGCAGGCATAGGGATAAAAAATATTGAAAAGGCAGTGAGGAACATAAAATCCATAAAGGACAGCACGCTCAACTTCCAGACCCTCAGGGGCAGGAGGCTCCTCGGTGAGATACTCCCCCTGTTTGTTGATTCCGCCCTGAAAAGCAATTCTCCTGATACGGCGCTGAATCTCCTTCAGTCCTTTGCGGATCTGTTAAGCACAAGGGAATCTTATCTCGAGATATTCAGCAGCTCAAGAGAACTGATAAATATGATTACATATGTTTTTTCCCAGAGTGAATATATCTCAAAAATGTTGATCAGAAGACCCCGCTACCTGGAAATGATAGGGTTGCAGGAATTGTCAGGAAAGAGTTTAACCATCCTTGCAGACGAGATAAAGGCAGTGATATCAGAAGGTCATTCTGTAAACGATGCGATAAGGCTCGTCAAGCAGGCTGAAGAGATAAGACTCGGACTTCTGTTCCTGCAGAAAAAGATAGATGTTGTTGAGGTTATAAAGGGACTGAGTAAAACAGCAGAGGCGATACTTTCGGCATGCTCCGGACATATAAAGGAATGGGGAGCAGATATGGCCGTTATCGGTTTCGGCAAACTCGGAGGAAGGGAAATCACATTCAACTCTGACCTTGATATCATATTCGTCTGTCCCGAAGAAATAACACAATCAAACACCAAGGCTGCTGAAAAATATCTTAGGATGCTCATTTCATATACCAAAGAAGGTATCGCATACAGGGTCGATACAAGACTGCGGCCTGAGGGATCAAAAGGACCTCTTGTTTCCTCGCTTGATAGTTTTAAAAAATACTATTCAAGGGCTGCGGCATTCTGGGAATTCCAGGCGCTCCTTAAGGCAAGACCTGTGGCCGGGAACATAAGGACAGGATTGGCATTTATCGAAATGGCAAAGGATACATTAATATTGAGGGGGAGGGAAATATCAGCATCTGATATAAAGCAGATGAGGGTGCGGATACTGAAAGAACTCTCTAAAGAATCGGAAGGCTATGACATCAAACTCGGCCCCGGTGGAATTATAGATATCGAGTTCACGGTCCAGTACCTGCAGCTTTCCCATTGCAGGACGGATAAGAGCTTGCTGGTGCAGGGCACCTTAAGCTGCATCCACAGGCTTGAAAGTTCCGGGATTATGGATAAGGCCGACGCAGGATTTCTGAAAGAGGCTTATCTGTTCTACCGCGCCCTCGAAAGTTTTTTAAGGCTCAGGGGAGAAAACATACTACGGAGAGAGGAAGATAAATTAAAAAACTCTGCAGATTTTATAGGGCTTGACAATAAATATGAGTTTATCGAATTCCTTGAAAAAAAGAGAGAGACCACAAAGAGAATAACCGAAAAATATCTCACCCGCTCTTAGTTTAATCAAACCCAAGATCAGAATCGCTTGATATCATCTGGCAGAATATTTTAAAATATGATGTTTTTATAACAATCTTTTTAGAAAATTCGGAGGCATCTGTTGATATGGAGAAAAAACTTAACTGTTGGGAATTCAAGAACTGCGGAAGGGAACCCGGTGGTACACATGTACATGATCTCGGAGTATGTCCTGCTGCCGTAGAGGAAAAACTGTTTGGTATACATGACGGCAAGAATGCCGGCAGGAGTTGCTGGATCCTCGCAGGGACATTATGCAAAGGAGAGGTGCAGGGTTCCTTTGCACAAAAATACAAGAATTGCGAGATATGCGATTTCTACCAAAAAGTGAAAGAGGAAGAATTTCCGAGGTTCACGCTTTCAGCAGTATTGTTGAAAAAATTACAGTAAGATTTGTTTTAATAAATTTAAAATAAAGTACCCTGCGGCGAGTCCGCAGGGTATGATGTTCGTTAAATACTCAATATTATTGAAAGATGCAAAAGTAATGTCCTACACTTTGTCATTCCGGCTCGTCCGGAATCTTTCCGCGGGAAGGACTCCCGACAAGCGGGAGTGACGAGAAACAGGTCATTTATTATGCAGGAATCATTAGTTTGATTTGGCAGTGGAATACTGTCTTTTATATCTGCACCTTACTGTTTCTTTTCCCTGTACAGCTCCATCACCTCTTCCCTGGTAATGACAGCCTCGACTTTAAATCCCATTGATTCAATATTTTCTTTCCCGCCCTCCTGTCTGTCAATCAATGCGATCACCTTGACTATATCGAGACCTGCTTCCTTTGCCCTGTTTATCGCCTCGATCGTTGATTTGCCGGTTGTTATAACATCATCCACGATCACAACCTTGTCACCCTCTTTTATATTGCCTTCTATCCATTGCATTGTGCCATGAGACTTTGCCGTCTTCCTGACAACGAAGGCCTCAATTGATTTCCGCTTCAGATAAGAGGTATAAGCGACTGCATCCGCTATGGGATCGGCGCCGAGCGTGAGACCGCCAATGCCTTTTGCACCAGTGTCTTTTATCATATCGTAAATGATGTTTCCTATAAGGTACATCCCTTCAGGATGCAGCGTCACAGACTTGCAGTTAAAATAATAGTTGCTTATCCTTCCTGAGACCAGCTTAAATACAGGCTCTTCGCTGTATTTAAATGCCTTTTCGTAAACAAGCTCGATAAGTCGTTTTTTCATTTTCAGGTTCCCGGTTTGTAAAAAGTTCTTTTTGACAATTATAATAAATAAAAAGACTTAATTAAGCAAAATTCTTAAAATAAAACCATATGAAAAACTCTGGTGAGACAAGATTAGACTGGCTCTACTCTTTAAAAAAGAAGATCCTTCTGGGCATCTTCGGTATTTTAACCCTCTCCATCATATTAACAATGGTTTTCATCGCAGTAATGCTCAGGGACCGGCTGATCAAAGACAGCAAGTATAAGACACAGGAGTTGAGTAATGCGATACAATCAAGTTTAAGCAGCCTGATGTTGAAGCGCGATCCGGACATGATACAGGGTACGATCGAAAACATAGGTTCGAACAATCATTCGATACTGAAGGCGTTTATCCTTGATAAGCATGGAAGAATCGCATACTCTTCCGACAAAAACGAGATCGGCAGGATCTTAGACAGGTATAAAGAAGAATCATGTCTCGGCTGCCATCAGAAAACAGGCACTGTGCCGTCTGATAATACAATAATTATCAATAATAATGATTCAAAATTGCTCAGGAATGTAAAGGTAATATATAACAGCGAATCCTGCCATGGGTGTCATCCAAAATCCGACCGCATAAACGGGAAACTTATAATAGACCGTTCCCTGAAAAGCACATATTCGCTTATTACATCGATAGAACTTATGATCTTCATCTCCGGGATAGTCTGTATTATCTTTCTCATCCCATTTTTTTCGAGGGTTTTGACAAAGGGCGTAAATCAATACATCGATGAAATAGTTCATCAGAATATCGAACTCAAACTGCTGTATGTGATGATAGAACGCCTGAGCAAGACAATAGATATGGAAGAATTGAAGATAATAGTCATCGAGATCATAAAAGAATCCCTCGATGCAGACGAGGTTGATGTTATATTCCATAAAGACACAAGGGAATACAGGGTGACTGCGTGGTCCAGGGATAAGGGATCTGTAAGCCGCAAGAAGGTTGATAGGAATGACCCGCTGTTTCTGATTATTAATAACTGGCTGGACGGTAAAATCACTGAAGAAGAGATTTCAAAAGACAAAAATCTGATATATCTGCCGATTAAAAAGACTGATATCGATCTTGCCCTTATTATTATCAGAAAGACAGAAGGTATTTTTGCTCCGATGAGACTCGGACTATTAAAAATAATGTCAAGCCATATATCGGTGGCCTTTGAAAATGCGATGCTGTATCATATCGCGATAACAGATGAACTCACAAACCTTTTTACGCAGAGACATTTCAGAACCTCAATCGACAGGCATTTTCTGGACTATGAAAAGTATGGAGAGAAGCTCACCCTCCTGATGTTGGACATCGATGATTTCAAGAAAGTAAACGACACTTATGGACACATGGTCGGCGATTCCGTCCTCAAGGATGTTGCCGAACGTATTATGCTTTCCATAAGAGACAATGATCTCGCATTCCGTTACGGCGGGGAGGAATTTACTGTAATACTGCCATCTACCGATTCCGGTGGCGCAAAACATGTTGCGGAGAGGATAAGAGAGGACATCGCAAATCATGTTTTTGAAGACGGGACATCCAATCTTAAGATTACAGTAAGCATAGGAGTTTCAACCTGCCCTGACAATGCAAATACAGTAAGAGACCTTATACTGACCGCAGACCAGGCCCTTTATGGTGCAAAACATACAGGGAAGAACAAAGTCGTTGTCAGTGAAGCCAATAAAAATAACAAATAAATCAATTAATTTTATTATTTATAATAATTAATATATATTTCTTGACAAGCAGTTTTTTTTTGTTTATTATATGTATGTTATTTGAAATTTTAGGATAAAGCCTTATTGTTTCCGAAAAGGTAAACCTTGAGAGATCAAGGGGCACAAAGCCACGGGTCCGATGCAGGACAGCCGGGTTGCCGAAGAAACATGCTGATCGATGAAAAGACGGCCTGTTTAGAATTAGTGCCAACCTTTTCATATATATATGACAGCCTGTTTCTCTTTTCAGGGAAACAGGCTTTTTTTTTGAGTATGTGCATGCAACTCTAAAAAACGCCACAATACGGCTTAATCAAAGGAGGTGAGGTAACCCGGATTTCTTTTAAGATTTGATGAAGATTTTAACTGTTGAACAAAAAGCACAAAAACGGAGTAAAACAAAAGCGGTTATGTAAAATTTAAAAAAATAAAGCCTTATTGTTTCCGAAAAGGTAAACCTTGAGAAATCAAGGGGCACAAAGCCACGGGTCCGATGCAGGACAGCCGGGTTGCCGAAGAAACATGCTGATCGATGAAAAGACGGCCTGTTTAGAATTAGTGCCAGCCTTTTCATATATATTATGACAGCCTGTTTCTCTTTTCAGGGAAACAGGCTTTTTTTTGAGGTTAAGCTAACAGATACTGATTCAGCTTAACCCGAAGGAGGTAAAAAAAGGATTGAACAATTGCATGTCTCATTCGTGCACAGGTAAAAACAAATCAAAAAGGAGAGTAACATGAAACAATTTGCGGTAAAAAGGCTAAAAATCTTTACAGGAGGAAAAAAGATGAAAAATATGCTGAAGATTTTATTTGTAATGACGCTTTTGCTGGCATTCAACAGTTCTGCAC
>JAKAKQ010000223.1 GCA_021813425.1 Nitrospirota bacterium | reverse complement strand
AAATTCTCCTGAGCACTGGGGCAGCCAAGCCCGAGACAGAGCAGGGAGGTCCTCAGAGCATCTTCGACGAGGAAACCGCTCCCCTTCCCCTTAGAGATGAAAGTAAGGGTTCAGGGGCGTCGCCGACCGCTGCTGGGCAGAAAGAGAATATACCCACTAAAAAACCGTCCCCTGGAATGTCGAGGGACACTTACTGGGATGAGAAGTTCCGTCACGATATCATATCGGGCGAACAGATGACAAGGATGAACGCCACAAGCCGTGCGATAGAGCTTGTCCTAAGAGAAGGATTTAAATATGATACGAAACAGACGCCGGCTCTTGCGAAAGAGATACTTTCCTATGCCAAGCATTTTGAAAATGCATATATAAACGGGTTCGATGCCGAGATTGATTTTTTTAAAGACCTTATAAAAAAGAATGCGGAGAAGGAGAGACATCCTGACAGCAGCCTTTCCGGGCCATCAAGATAAAAATTTCAGGCAGTTTGCTATTAATAGATATAGAAGATGTTACTTCCATGCTTCTTCATTTACTTCCCCAGCTTGGCTACTTTAGGGTAGCCAAGCACCTTTTTTTCTCAAAAATAGAAAATATACTTTAAGTATATTGATAAGCTTCCAATAGTATTATAGATTCGCCCTTCAGGGCAGAGAGGATGTCAAGGCGAAGGGTTCCCTAAGCGCGAGGATTCGTCAAGGAATCCTGTCATAATATCTGTTGCCAGCGACTTTTTAAGATGTTCTATGGCGCGTTCGACCGAGTCAATGTTCTTACTGTCTTCTTTGAGCACCACAGCGACCAAAGGATAGAAATCTTTCCAGCATGTAATGATCTCGGATACGCTTGCAGAGCGCCAGAATGTTATGTGCGGATTCATGGATGTCCGTAGGCTTTTTATTTTTATCGAAAAATCAAGTCTCCATCTCGGCTCAGCCCCAGGACTTGGCTTAAGGAAAAGCGCTGAATCTTCCGGCGGCGCCCACGATTTTATACTTACCCTGAAATCACCTGCTGTTTCAGCTACGCGGGGGTCCGAAAAGCTGCCGAGACTGAAACAGTTGAAAAATGCGTTGGAAAATGCGGGGCTTGCCGTAAGCGCCTCAATCTTGTCTTTCCGTCCGATTAGGGATCCGATCACATCCCGTATTTTTTCAAGGTCTCTTTGCATCCTGAGTTCTCTGTCTTCTTTCTTGCCTTCGCTCATAATTTCTCCTGAGTGGCAGATTGTCTTGCTATTATTAATAGCTGAAGAATTTTTTTAAAGGAGCCGACATATGGGGAAAAAAGAAGGAGAAAATTCAGGAGAACTTGAGGAAGTTTTAGAATGTGTCCTTAAAGAAATAGGAGTCCATTACCAGAACTTCAACTTCCTCAAGCAGGCGCTACGAAAGCAGATAAATGACCAGATAGGAGACATCACCGAAAAACTCTATACTAAGGGTTATAGCTTAACCGAACCGTTCTTTACAACTGTGAATTTAGGCAAAAATCTGACGGTTAATATTGATTATCAGGGAAGGTTTTTAGAGCTTGTGAGAACCGGTGGAAATGACCGGAATACCGAGGACTTTCTGAAAAATGTCAGAAAGATTTATTTAGGCATTTTATCAAAAGGGAAAAACTATGACTACTCTCCGGAAATCCAGCGGATTCACCTTGAAAGCTTAAAGGAAGCTGTTAAAGATTTATTAAAGGATCTGCAGGCTATGCTTTTTACGAAACCGGTCATGGATGCAATCACAAAAAGCGTGGAAACTCTGCCTAAATATTATGACCTGACATTTGGCCAGATCGTTAAACTCCAGAATCCGATGAAAATACCCGAAAAAATTTATTCTCCGAGAATTGCCAAGGGAATGAGACCAGAAGACGTTATCCCTATAGCAAAGATACTCCAGCATGATTTTCCGAACATTTATTTGGACTTCTGTAGTATCAAAATGTTGAATTTTTTGGATAATTCAACGAATCCTTCTATGATACCTGGGACGTAAAACTAATCTCCTTAAACTCAACTTTAATCCAATACTTTTCGAGTTCCTCCTTAAACTATCGGGTAGATTCTGTTGAATTCCTGGAGTTCCGCCATGATCGTGAACAGGCTGATGGCGCCTGCAAGCAACTCCTCTGGAGCTTTTTTGCACGCGACTACAAGGGAACCTTTCTCGGTTATAATTATATCCCTGTTGATTATCGCCCTAAGTGTGTAAGCCATTACATTGCCGATAAGCTTCTGTTCATCATTCAATGATTTGATAACATCCCGGGCTTCGGCTTTCATTAGTTTCATTATTGTGCCATTGTCGCTTATTACTACCTCTTTATTCCCTTTTGCCCTGAAAAAAAGAGGCAGTTTACTGTCGACATTTACGACTTTTGCATCCCATGTTTCATTGGATGATTTCTTAAAAAATTTCATATTTTCCATGAGTTTGATCATCCAATAAGGATCCTGACTTCTTTGTTTCTGCATTGGAGATAAGTTTTTTTCTGTCATTTAAAGCCTCCCCTGAAAATAGGTTTTTTAAAAATTCGAATGCTGCTATTTATATATAGCAAAAGAAAGAATTTTTTAAAAAACAGGAGGAAAAATAATGGCAAGAGCTGTAAAGGGTATGTCTACATCCGGAGTTGAAAGAGGCAGGCTTAGTTCTGGAGATATGTACTCTTTAAAAACCGCTAAAAGCATTATAGCTGCCGCTCCTATTGATTGGGCGGTGTTTCTTGAAGGACCAATAGGCATCGGAAAATCTACCATGGTGAAAGAACTCTGTGAGGAAAGAGATTGGGTAATGGTGGATCTCAGACTGTCCCAGCTTGAGGCGATAGACCTTAAGGGTTTCCCGAAATATGACGAAAAAACAGGCGAAGCCAGATGGGTGCCCTATACCGATGTGCTTCCGCAGCCTGGCAAACACGGAGAAAAGGGTATCCTTTTCCTTGACGAGATCAATCTCGCCAGCCCGGACGTGCAGAAGGCAGCTTATCAGCTGATTTTGGACAGAAGAATAGGCGCATATAAACTCCCGCCAGGGTGGAAGATCGTTGCGGCAGGCAACCGCAAGGAAGATGTAGGCATAGATGATTTTCTTACGGAAATGAGCAATGCCCTCAAAAACAGATTTTTTCATGTAAAGGTTGAACCGCCTGTGACAGATGAGCAGAGGAATGAAATGTTCAGGTGGTTCTACTCCAAAGGCTCCCATCCTTCGGTTATTTCTTATCTTAAGCAGTTTCCACAGGCGATATACGAGCCGAAAACGGTTGATGTCTCAAATGCCTGGCCTTCTCCAAGAACATGGAAGATGCTGTCGGATTTTATAAGAGTTGATAACAGTATCATCAGCAACTCCGATGGTGATTTGACCGATGATAACGCGATACTGCAGGTAGTGGCAAGCGGGGCGGTAGGACCGAGGGGATTGGAATTTGCAACATGGGTGAGGATATTCGACAAAATACCGGATGGCAGGTCTATTTTAGAAAAAGGATTGAAAGAGACGCTGGATTCAGAGAAGAAACAGTTGCCGACTATCAAAGATGCGGATCAGCTGACTGCGCTCTGCACCTCTATTGTCTCGCATCTTCAGGCGCTCTATAACAAAAAAGATGTAATTCGCAACTTTTTTGATTTCCTGAAGAAAGTGCCGGAGGAATTTGCGGTGTATGCATTACAGGAGTGCTGGCGCATCAGCGCGGGCGGCGAAAAGGCTTTGGCGACTGCGTTATACCAGTCTCCCGATTATGCCAAATTCGCAGTCGCAGGGGTGGATCTGATCGATCCTGTTTCCATGGCCGGAATGGGGCGATAAAACATTCACAATATTACTAAAACATAAATCAAGGGTGTAACGGAGGATATGTGGATCTTGGAGAATTAAGGACAAAAGGGAAAGAAAAAGATGTTATGAGGGAGATCCAGAAGGCGAGGATAGCTGTAAGGACGAAATGGCCGTTTTTCGCCAATATGATTATGTATCTGGAGCCCCAGGAAGCGATGTGGTGTCTTTCCAACGGGCATCCTACGGCTGCGACAGACGGAAAATATTTCTATTTTCACCCTGATGCGATAAAGAGAATGAAGTCAAACGATGAGCTGCAGATTCTTCTCTGTCATGAAGTGCTGCACTGTGCTTTTAGCCATATGTTCAGGAGAGGGGCGCGGGATCCGCTTCCATGGAATTATGCTGCGGATTACGTTGTCAACGATATTCTGAGACAGATGGGGTTCAAAGTCCCGGAGGGCTGGCTTATAGACGAACAATACAAAGACAAAGCTGTCGAGCATGTCTATAGCCTGCTGATGAAAGACCGCGATAAGCTCACCAAAAATATGCCTGACTGGCTCAAGAAGATGGTGGATAAGATAGTATCTGATGCGATGAGTGGACAGAGTCAGCAGCCTCAACAGGGCAAAGGAAAGAAGAAAAGTAAGAGTGGGATAACGGTCAATATTCATGGTCTCCCTTCTCAGCCGGGGCAACAGGGACAGCAACAGCAAGGACAAGGAAGCGGAGCACCGGGCAAGAAAGGTAAGGGTTCAGGGCCGCAGTCTGGGCAGACAATTATCGATATCCATATCGACTGGTCGGGTCCGAGGCCTCAACAGCAGTTTGAAGCTGGCCAGGGAGCAGGCGCAAATGCAGAAAACGGCCAAGGACGGGATGAAGGGAAAGGGAAGCCCGTTGGTGGCGGAGAAGGATGGTCGGGACCAAACTGGGCAGATATGACTCCTGAGGAAAGAGCCAAACGGATGCAGGAATGGGAGATGCGGCTGAAACAGGAGGTTTTCAAAGAACAGATACGCATACAGCAGGGCAGCCGCGCGAGAGGCTCGTTGCCTGGGCAGTTTGCGGAGTATATAGACGAACTTAAAAAACCCAACCTGGATCTCAAACAACATCTTGCCAAATACATGAAGAGCGCTGTTTACGATATGAATAACTGGAGTAGATTAAGGACGAAGAGGATCGCAACACAGAATATACCACAGCCGATTAAAAAAAGGGATGCTCTCGAGTGTGTCATCGTTCTGGATGCATCCGGCTCGGTCAGCAGTTCTGATGCGGGTTATTTCCTCGGCTTGGTTGATGATGTTCTTAAGGTAATGCCGATAGCAAAGCTCCGGTACATGGAGGTAGATACCTCAATTACAAAAGACCTGCGTCTTTCTCGGGAGCGCACAAGATCACTTTCGGTGCTTGGGGTCAAGGGAATGTTCCCCGAACAGAAGGTGCAGATATCCGGGAGAGGCGGAACTTCCTTCGTCCATCCTTTCAAGAGACTTGAGGCGGAAAAGGCCAATCCAAAGGTTTTGATTTATCTTACTGATGGATATGGCGATTTCCCTGAGAAGCCTCCAGGATATAAGGTATTCTGGGTGCTGAACCATCGTGATACCAGCGTCAACCCTCCGTTTGGTGAGGTAGCGAGGTTTGACGCTCATGATATTGAAAAAGAAAACGAAAGAAAACAATGTCGGGCGGCATCTCAGCAGTCTTCTGCCGGCATGACGCCGTCTCCATAGATGAAAATAGTAATACGGGAAGACAGAAAGGAAAATAGATTAAGTGGGTAAACAAATATCTTTGCGAAGTCAGTTTCCTTTTTAACAACAATGTCTATATCCATGAACAAAGGAGCCGAATAATGAGAAAACCGATGTCGATGGCAAATCCACTTGTAAGATTATATGAGAGAGATGGGCTAAGAGTCGACCTTAATCCAATCCGCGAAAGACTATACTTTTATGATGATAAGGGGTTCCTCGGCACACAATCACTTTCCAAGGCGTTCGATACCATCTGTACAGAACTCATCAAACAAAGAAAACAGGTATTGGAGAACAATTCAGGGAACGATTCAATTAATATAGCGGAGGTAATTAAAAAATCCACTGAAAAAGAAACCTTGGACGAAAAAGTGGAAGAAGTCAGCCAAGTCTCTCCGGGATTTTATTTCTAATGATAGAGAACAGTTTTTTTGAGGATATGTATGAACCACAGAAACAGGAAAGCAGTAACGGGAAACACAAGAGAAGTAAAGCGAAAAAAAACGGTGAAACAAAAGGTACTCGCTATAACTACCTTGGGCACGATAAAAAAGTCCTGTCGCATGACGGCAAAACAGCGTCTGTCATCTTATTGAAAAATATCAACGATGGAGTTTTCTTCGAGCTCGGTAGCTGCGGTATGCTCAAAGGTGATGCCCTTAAGGATTATGAGGAATGTCTCCGAGCAGGGGAATTAATAAACAACAATAAGCCTGTCTTCTTCCAAACCCCTGAAAAAGATATCTCCGGTCAATATAGGTTTTTTGAGGAGCTGGATGAGGAAGCTGAAGAGGAGAGTGTTTTATTTTTTGAGGAGGAGTCATATACAAACTAAATTTGGAGGCTGCTGTGAATGATCTGAAGGAACTGGCAAGCACACTACAGGACAAACAAGTTTATATGCGGGTATTTTTTCGTATTGAAGCAGGTTATATTTGGGGACAGGGCATGCCGGTAAACAAAACAGAGGAGTTTGAAGCTGAAGTAAAGGGAAAACTCACAGCACTCGGATTCGCCGAAGAACAAAACGATCTGAAGCCTTATGGTTCCAGCCCAACCATGGTCAGGGGAGCCGAAAGGCTTTACTGTCATCCTATGGATCTGTCAGGTCATATCAAGAAGGAATCTCTTAAAGAGATAACTTCCGCTCTTCAGAACGCCAAGACTTTTAAGGTTTACATGATTGATCCTATCTATGACTTTGTAATTTTTAATCCCAAAGAACTCAGGCGCGAACTCGACAAGAGATGGGAAGATTTAAAAAAAGCTACCCTTGAGTCTTATCACCCAGGCAGAGGCAAGAATATGACCAGCAAATATTACTTTTTTCATAAAGTCAGCGTCCCTTCCATGCCTCGCTTTCTCTTCGATGACCTCTTTGCAGCCGATCAACTAAGGCGTGAAATTCACTTTGCGTTAATCGAATTTCAAAAAAAGGTCCTCGACGAACTTATCCGAGAGGGGTTTATAGTGACCTCAAAAAGCGAAAAGGGTGATCTTCTTTACAGAACAGCGACAAAAAAAGAGATAGCAGCATTTCAAAAACAAAAGTCGGCACAAGCAGCAGGGTCGCTGTCAGATGCTAAAGATAAAGAAAATGAGCCTCTGTATGATTTAACCGGTCCGGTGTTTTAAACCCAAAGGAGAATAAAAAATGAAATTAATTATCTGCGAAAAACCGAGTGTGGCCTTGGATATAGCCAGGGCGCTGGGTAATTTTCAGAAGCACGACGGGCATTATACCGCTGGAGGATACACGATAACCCACGCCGTGGGGCATCTGCTTGAAGGGGATGATTCGGTGTTTCCGGAGAAATGGAAACTGGAGCTGCTGCCTGCAATCCCCGCTCTGTACAAAAAGAAACCGGCTGGCAGAACATATAGCCAGTTTAAGATCGTCTCCGGTCTTGTGAAACAGGCATCTGAAGTCATAAATATGGGTGATGCAGGACGGGAAGGAGAATTGATAGTCAGGGAGATCCTCGACAGCTGCCATTATAAGGGGCCGCTTAAACGGGTCTGGACTTCTGAAGCTCTTACAAAGGAGGTTGTCTTAAGAGAACTCAAAAGCGGGCTAAAGGACGGCCACGCCTATGACAGCATGTACGAGGCCGCAAAGGCCAGGGAAAACGGAGATATGCTTGTAGGGTTTAATTATACAAGAGCCGTTACGATAAAGGCTGGCGGATTCGGGCAGGTTTGGTCAGTGGGCCGCGTACAGACGCCTGTGCTCAGGCTGATTGTCGACAGGGATATCGAACGCGAGAATTTCAAGTCTGAAGAGTATTTCCTTATAACTGCACAGTTCGATAAGGCCGGGGAAAAGTATAATGGGATCCTCTTTAATCCGAAAACCTCTCAACAGGCTGCGCAAACTAATGAAGAGGTTGCTGAGAAAGATGACAGGCAGGAAGATGATATTTCCTCGCGGATCAAGTCAAAAGATACAGCAGACAGGATACTTGCGGACATCAAAAAAGTCGGTACAGGGATGATAAAAGAAGTGAAGAAGGAAGTAAAGAAAGACCTGCCGCCGTTGCTCCATTCTCTCACATCTTTACAGATGGAAGCCAACGGGCTTTATGGATTCCCGGCAAAGAAGACACTTGATATCGCGCAAAAACTATATGAAGAACACAAAGCGGCGAGCTATCCGAGAGTGGACGCGCAGCATCTCGGGAACGATGCTGTAGGTCTCGCAAAAGATGTGCTTGGGAAACTCGGTAAACCGGAACTTGCGGCCCAGGTTATGCGATACGGCAAGCGGGTTTTTGACAGTTCAAAACTGACTGACCATCACGCGATCATTCCGCTTAAACCAAAACCTGCCAATCTCGACTCTGACGAAACAAAAATTTATGATTTGATATGGCGTAAATTTGTCGGCGCTTTCATGGACCCATATGAATACAAGACAACGTCTGTTGTTACACAGGCTGGCAACTATCTCTTTCGCTCAAACGGGAAAGTAGAAAACAAGCTTGGATGGAAAGCCCTCTATAAAGGCCACCAATCTCCAGCCAAGGAACAAGAAGCATCACTCCCTGAGCTTTCTCAAGACGAGACCGTGAAAAAGGCCGGTGAGGGTTCTGAAAGTAAGTTTACCCAGCCTGCGGCGCCTTATACAGAAAAAAGTATACTCCTTAAGATGAAGAAACTCATGCTTGGAACGCCTGCGACTCGAGCACAGATCATCGAAACCCTGAAAAAGCGCACTTACATCACCTCTCAAGGGAAAGCCCTTATCTCTGGTCTGAAAGGCCGTGAACTGATAAAAAACCTTAGATCCAACAAGATTATTGACACAAAGACTACCGGGGAGTGGGAAGACGCGCTTGAGAAGATATGGACTCAAAAACAGGGAGCCAGTGGCTACACCACTTTTATGAAGAGCATTGAGCAATTTGTCCGCGAGAGCGTCGAGGATATCAAGGGTATGGATATCCAGAAAGTAAACGTAGCTTCGTCAAAGATGCTTCAGGCTGCCAAATCCATTGCAAGGGAGAAACGCCTGAGATTGACCGACACAACATTTGAAGGGGTAAAGACATTCCTTGACCAGCACTCGGACAGAAAAGACCGCGACAATGGTGACGGGACTTTCAAACCCTCAGAAAAACAGGTGTCTTACGCAAACAGTCTCGCGCAGCGCATGGGGACGTCAGTCCCTGCGGAAGCCCTTAAAGACGGGAAAGTCATGAAGACATGGATTGATAAGGCTGTTAAAAAGGCCCCGCCCACCCTCTCGGAAAAACAGATAGCCGTGCTCGAGAAACATGGACAGGCAGCCCTGGTAAATGACCCGGTCGCCGCTAAGAAGTGGATAGATGAATATTTTAAAAGCAAGGGTGGAAGCGGAGGCGGATACAGAAAATCCGGCTATAAGCGAAATTTTAAGAGGTCCTATCCTTCGGGCGGATATCCCGGGCGATAGGACGATAAATTAGATGGAGCAGTCAAAATGAGAGAAAAAGAGAATCAGTTATCGCCTGGACTATAAGGAGAAAAGTATGAAACCTGAGCGTATATCTCTAATGGACTTGGATAATTTTTATCGAAACTACAA
>JAKAKQ010000202.1 GCA_021813425.1 Nitrospirota bacterium | reverse complement strand
TGTAACCTATAAGTCTCCTTATAGGTCTCAGCACGGGCTCAGTGACAGCATGAAGAAACCTTACAATCGGATTGTAAGGGTCCGGATTTACCCAGCTTATCAGCGCTGCTATTATGATTACCCATTTATAAACATCCAGCAGTATATCAAGTATATTTGCAACCGCAAGAACTAAATTACCCATAATAAACATTATCCCTTCCTCCCCAACTCTTTCGCCCTGTCAAGCGCGGCCTGAAGGGCATCAGAAACAAGGTTGTTTAATCCTTTTTCTTCAAATACCTTCAAACCTGCTGCTGTTGTACCTCCCGGAGATGTCACCATCTTTCTGAGGTTCTCCGGGGACATCCCTGTGTCAAGGAGTTTGGCGGTGCCAAGTAATGTCTGGACAGCAAGTTCAGATGCATCAGCCCTGCCGAGCCCCATCTTTTCTCCGCTTTCTATCATCGATTCTACAAACAATGCTATAAAGGCAGGGCCGCTGCCTGATAAAGCCGTTACCGCATTGATCTGTTCTTCAGGTAAAGTAAGCACTTTACCAACGGACATTAAAATACTTCTTACGATATTGACCTCTTTCCCAAAAAAACATCCGCACAATGACATTACAGACATGCCTTCCTGTACAAGCGCAGGGGTATTAGGCATTACCCTTATGAGTTGCTTTGTCTTAAGCTTTGATTCAAGATACGCAAGGGTGATGCCGGCAGCAATCGATACTATCGTCTTTTTGTCTGTAACAACTTCCGATATTTCATCAAGCACTGTTTCAATATTCTGCGGCTTGACGGCAAGTATTATTATATCGCATTCAGATATCACTTCCTTATTGTCCTGAGTTGTTTTCACTCCATATTTCTTTCCTAAATCCTGTCTTCTTTCATCATTCGGTTCTGAAACATAAATATCCTTCATGCCTTGTGATGTCATACCTTTTATCAGGGCTTCCGCCATATTACCGCCTCCGATAAACCCGATCATCTATCTACCCCTCTCCCCGAAGATTGCGGTCCCTACCCTTACTATGGTAGCGCCTTCCTGTATCGCTACTTCAAAGTCATTTGTCATGCCCATTGAAAGCTCAGGGAGTTTGACTCCGCCCTTTTCGGCCTCCTCTCTTATTTTTTTTAACTCCCTGAAATACGGCCTGACCTTTTCCGGCTCATTAAAAAAAGGTGGAATTGTCATAAGACCTTCAACCTTTAGACTTCTCAAGCTACCAAGCTTTTCAAGGAGAATCATTATTTTTTCTTTTGATATCCCATGCTTAGACTCTTCAGATGAAAGTTTTACTTGAACAAGTATCCTCTGTATTTTTCCGGTTTTATCTGCCTGTCTGTTTATCTCTTCTGCGATTTCAACCGAGTCCACCGAGTGTATCAGATCAAATAACTGCACAGCCATCTTTGCCTTGTTGCTCTGCGGGTGTCCTATAAGATGCCATTTAACCCCCCCGTTCATCTCCCCCTTGGCAAGGGGGGGCATAGGGGGGTAATTTTCAGATTGGAGATTCAAGATTTTTTCTCGTGCCTCCTGAATCCTGCTTTCACCGAACTCCCTCAGTCCTGTCTCTATCGCACCCTTTATCATCTTTATATCAACACCTTTTGTAACTGCGACAAGTTTAACGTCTTTCGGGCTTCTTCCTGCGCTCTCGGCTGCATGTGCAATTCTTTTGCTGACAGCTTTTATGTTATTTAGCAGCGTTATATCATCCATCTCTTCTTCGGTTTTCAGACAGCAAAGTATTTATATATTAGTGTCTATTATATTAAAATTCAATAAATTAAGACCCTTTGATTTCCATTTACAACTAAACAGTCCCTAAAGCTTTCTGATATTCCATCCAGAGGTTTTCCTTGGTTTCACCAATGTCTATAAAATCCCATGGCAATATTTCTGTCGGATCTTTTTTCCTGAATATATAAAATTCCCAACTTTCTCCGCTTATTCCATGTTTTTTAGGCATGCTGTTTTCAAATGCAATCTCCTCTATAATCTTCGAAACCCTTCTGTCTCCAAGTGAAAATACGCCCTGCATATAGGCATATTTTGTGATATCATGGAAAATCTTGACGCCCTTTTCCTTTGCAAGTCCCTTCTTTATCATCTTCAGTCTTTCCTTTACCTCTTTCATAGACTCCATCGGATGCCACTGAAAAGGCGTAAAAGGCTTTGGGACAAAAGTGCTTGCACTGAGGGTAATGAACCCTCTCCTGCTGTTTTCACGTATCTTTTTTACAAGGTTGATGATGCCTTCAATGTCCTCCTTTGTCTCTGTGGGAAGCCCTATCATAAAATACAGCCTTAAAGTCTCGATGCCGCTTTCGAGAATAATTTCGGCTGTCTCGAATATATCCGTATCTGTTATTTTTTTATTTATTACCGCCCTTAGCCGTTCAGTTCCAGCCTCAGGAGCAATGGAAACACTCTTATGTCCTTTCAGTAATTGAACGATTTGGCCGCTCTTCCGGCTTGCACGCAGCGATGTAATCGAGAAATCCACATCATCAATCAATAAGACTTCCTCTATATGAGGATAATCTGAAAGCGAAGGACCTATAAGACCCACCCTCTTTGTTTTTGATAAGGCATCCCTGATCTCGTTTCTGAGAACATTGAAATCCTTCTTTCTCGCGGGTTTATAAATCCTTCCTGCAACGCAGAACCTGCATGACCAGATGCACCCCCTCATCGCCTCCAGAAGGTACATATCGGAAAACTCTGTTTCAGTAGTAGTTATGGTTGACTTTAAAGAAGATCCCGATATATCTCTAAAAGTCCTTTTCCTGATAATCTCAGGGGCATTATTTATCGCTTTCCTTCCCAGTATCCTGCCATCTCTGTCATATTCTACCGAGTAAAAAGCAGGTATATAAATGCCTTCAATCTTAAGGGCATTTTTAAATATTTTTTCCCTTGTCTCTGAATTCCTGCAGACATCCAGGAACTCTAAAAGCATATCCTCAGCCTCTCCAATAAAACATATATCAAAAAACTCTGCCAGGGGTTCAGGGTTATAGAAAGCGCACACACCCCCCATAATAACCAAGGGATGTGATGCGCCTCTCTCAGAACTCCTTCCGGGTATTTTTGAGATTTTCAGCATCTTCAGGATATTCGGATAATCGTTCTCAAAGGAGACCGAAAATGCAATTATATCGAAATCTGAAAGCGCCCTTTTTGATTCAAGGGCGAAAAGCTCTGTACCTGTCCGTTCGTATTCTTCAATATCATTAGCATCCGGGAGAAAATCCCTTTCGCAAACAACCTCTTCAATGGTGTTCAACATACCGTATATCCCTTTAAATCCAAGGCTTGACATCCCGATAGAATATATATTCGGATAAACCAGCGCTATATTGATCTTTCCTCCAGGGTCCTTAAATACAGTGCCGTTTTCTTTCGAAAGCAGGTAGTTAGCCTTTTCAATAAGTTTTCTGTTCATCGTTATTTTTCCTTAACCGATATTAATTATACTTGTTTATTTCTTATTGTTACACATAAATCTGGCAAGTTTATTGCTTATATTTTGGCATGAAACTGATTATGAACAACACGGAATTCAACCTCTTAAGGGATTATATAGAAGAAGAATTCGGCCTTTCGATCAAAATCCAGGACAGAGATATGCTTTCCAAAAGACTGGGGCCGAATCTCTTCAGGCTTAAGCTCGGGTCATTCAAGGAATACTACGAATACCTCCTGAGTCATCCTTCATCAAAGGCAGAACTGAACAGCCTGCCGTCTGTAATCATGAATATGGAAAGCTATTTTTTGAGGGAAAAGGCCCAGTTTAATGTCTTTATCGACCTCTTCGATAAAAAAAGAAAAGAAAGAGCCAGAAAACCGGACCGTACTATAAGAATTTTGTCGGCAGGGTGTGCCGAAGGACAGGAGCCTTACAGCATATCCATATCAATAAGGAGCAGCGGAATACCCAACAGCGGATGTAACATACAGATATTCGGCCTGGACATTGACCCTTTTTCGATCAGCAGTGCAAAAGATGGTGTGTACAATCCATATTCACTGCGAGGGGTTGACAAAGATATAATCAGGAAATACTTCACTAAAATTGATAAAGATCATTATAAGTTAGATGATAATATAATTAAAACAACGAACCTCCTGCAGGGCAATATACTCAACCCATCAGTCTTTAAAGCTCTGCAAAACATTGATTTCATATTCTGCAGAAATGTACTCATTTATATGGGTATGAAAGCAAAAAACAGAATTGCTCTGAACTTATGGGAGGCGCTGTCACACAGCGGCTATCTATTCCTTGGACAGTCAGAATCATTTATCAAACAGGATGTTTTATTCAGGCCGGTTCATTTCCCGGATGTGATCGTATACCAGAAAAAGGTCCCGCATACTGCATAGGCATATGACTGACGCCGAAAAACGGTCAACAGTTTTTTTACTTTATCCCTCATTCCTGTCCAAAATAAAACTAATCACCCGAAGAAAGGCGGGATGGAGAATAAACACAATAACGACTCCTTGTAACGCCCCCTCTTATCCCCCTCTTAAGTTAAGAGGGGGAAGGGGGAGTTATGATTCCACAGGCACCCGAAGGCAATAATCATCAAAATGAGAAGTGCAGTCCCAATTATCATGTCGGTTTATTGTGTTTATGAGGCATTCCGTCTTTCTTTTATTTTTATGAATAATCCGGGCTAAAGATATTCCAGAGTTTTTATAAGGGCCTCTGCCTTTTTCAGACTCTCGTAATATTCACGTTCGGGCACCGAATCAGCCACGATCCCGGCGCCTGCCTGCACATATGCTGTTCTGTTCTTTATCAGGAATGTTCTGATAATAATGTTAAGGTCCATATTACCGTTGAATCCTATATAGCCTATCGAACCGGTATAGGGTCCTCTTCTTTTCGGCTCTATCTCGTCTATGATCTGCATGCACCTCACCTTTGGCACACCTGTAATCGTCCCTCCTGGAAAGGCTGACTTTATAACGCTGAAACAATCCCTTCCCTCGACCAGCATCCCCTTCACGTTCGAGACAATATGTATGACGTGCGAATAATCTTCGGTGATCATGAGTTCATCAACCTTCACAGTGCCGTAGTCCGAGACCCTGCCGAGATCATTTCTTTCAAGGTCTATGAGCATTATATGTTCTGCCCTTTCCTTTTCATTAAGAAGGAGTTCTGACCGCATCCTCTCGTCTTCATTAACGTCTTTACCCCTCGGCCTTGTCCCTGCAATAGGCCTGGTGTCAACTACTCTTTCGTTAACTCTTACGAGTCGTTCAGGAGAAGAGCTGACTATCTGGTAATCCCCGAAATCGACAAATGCCGCAAAAGGGGACGGATTTATATTCCTCAATATCCTGTATATCTTCCAGGGGTCAGTATCTCCTATATCTGCAGAGAGACGGAGGGAAAGGTTTGCCTGAAAAATGTCTCCGGCAGCGATATATTCCTTTGCCTTTTTAACCATATCCACGTATAACTCTTTTTCAGTTTCATAGATAATATCAATCTTCTTTTTTGCTGCTCTCATACCTTCTCCGATTGCTTTCTCACATGTTACTCTTTCATGAATTTTCTGCAAAATATCCTCTGATTCATTGACCTGCCTATCTTTATCGCTTTCTATTTCAGAATATCCAAGGACGGTCTCCCTTACACCTGGACATACAATAATCCAGCATTTTTTCAAAAGATGGTCAAATGCAATAAGCCTGTCTATCATAAAAAAATGTGCATCAGGAACATTGAGATCATCAACAGCTTTTTTAGGGAGTCTTTCGATATAATGAACAAAATCATAGCCCAGCATCCCAGCAGCGCCTCCCTGAAAAGGCGGGAGATCCTTTACAGGTTGCTGTTTGTAAGCGCTGACAAGTTCTTTCAGCCTTTTGAGAGGGTTCCTGGAAGATAGTGTTTTCCTGCCTTCAAAATCTATTTCAACTGTCCCGTCTTTTACCCTGAAGACAAGATACGGCTCTATCCCTATAAAGGAATACCTTGCAATATTTTCAGGGCCTTTTACACTTTCGAGCAGAAAAGAGTTTTTAGACCTTAATTGCTCATAAACCTTTGCAGGGTCTTCAAAAAGTATCTCTTTGAAAACAGGGAAATAACCTTCTTTTGAAAAAACTATGTTTGAAGCGCTGTATGAAGGCATTTAATTCAGCAGGCGGCGGAAATCACGCGGTTAGTATTTCCTGGTTAATTATCTCAGCGGTTTTTACAGGGTCTTTCTGATTGAGTATCGCCCTGCCCATAACTATGTAATCGGCTCCCTCTCTTATCGCCTGTTTTGGGGTCATGGTCCTCATCTGGTCATCAACCGGTGTCCATGACGTCCTGATCCCGGGCGTAACAATAAGGAAACCTCTGCCGCAATGTCCCCTGATCATGGCGGCCTCTTTTGCAGAGGCGACAACACCATCGAGTCCGGCTTTAAGGGCAAGCCCTGCGAGATGCCTGACGTGAGTATTAAGACTGTGCTGGATCCCGACCTCATTTCTCAGAATCTCCGTTGAAATGCTTGTCAGGACAGTAACAGCAAGTATTCTCGGTCTGTTCAGATTTTCCCTGAGGCATGTATTTACAACATCGTCCCTGCATCTTTTCATCATGTCATAGCCGCCTGATGCATGGACGTTAAACATAAAAACACCAAGCCTTGCAGCAGCAATACCTGCCCTGGAAACAGTGTTGGGTATATCGTGAAATTTCAGGTCGAGAAATACGCTTTTGCCCCTTTTATGAATTTCTTCGATCACAGAAGGCCCTGCCGCAGTATAAAGTTCAAGCCCGACCTTGAATATCCCGATATGCTCCCCGAATTTGTCCACAAGCTCCAGGGCATAATCGTATTCCGAAACATCGAGCGCAAGTATTAATTTATCATTGTTTGACATAAGTTCCTATAACTTAAATCTTCGGCAGAACGATTCCTTTCTGAGCCTGGTATTTGCCCTTTTTGTCGGCATAGGATGTCTCGCATGTCTCGGAGGCGCCAAGGAATATAATCTGAGCTATCCCCTCGTTGGCATATAATTTTACAGGGAAAGGTGATGTATTCGAAACCGAGATGGTAACAAACCCCTCCCATTCCGGTTCCAGAGGTGTTATATTTACTATCACCCCGCTCCTTGCATAGGTAGATTTACCAAAACAGATCACAAGGATGTCCCTTGGTATCCTGAAGTACTCAAGTGAACGGCAGATTATATAAGAGTTAGGAGGCATCTCACAAATTTCCCCCTTATAATCGATAAAGTTATTGTTGTCAAAATTCTTTGGGTCTATTATCTTTCCGTCTGCAGGCCTCGGGATCTTAAACTCGTCATACACCCTCATGTCATATCCGTAAGAGCTGACACCGTATGAGATCACGCCCTTTCTAATCTGTTCTTCATTAAAGGGCTCAATCATGCCGTTTCCGGCCATCTCTTTAATCCAAAGGTCGTTCTTCAGCATAGATATTCTAAGAAAGCTCTTCTTCTGTAGCCTCCAGCACCTGTTTTATCAAACTCAATGATTCCCTGGCAACTTCTTCCTGGACTTTCTGGATGGCAAAACCCGCATGGACCAGAACATAATCGCCGATCTCTACTTCATCGGGCATAAGCAACAGGCTTATATCCCTGCGTGCTCCATAAACATCGATGGTCGCTATCATATCTTTAATTCTTATAACCCTGGAAGGAATTGCCAGACACATGAATATATTATACCTCAGACGGTCTGTTTTCACCCACCATCGGGAATCTTGACAAAAACCTTCTTATTATATATAAATTAAACCTGTGAAAAAAATACTTATAGTTGCCGATCTCCAGACTTTCATCGATAAAGAAAAGAGTGTCCTTAATAGATCGGACTTCAAAATTTTTACGGCAACTTCAAGTGAAGAAGCACTTAATATACACAAGACTGAAAAAGTGGACCTCATCATCACTGACCTTGACATGCCTGTGATAAGCGGCGACAAACTGTGCTCGATTCTCAGAAAAGACGATAAATTAAAAAAGGTATCAATAATCATTGTATGCAGCAAGAGCAGCCCGGACATCGAGCGTTGCACAAAGTGTAATGCCAACTCATATTTAACAAAACCCTTAGACCCTGCTCTCCTTTTAGAAAGAGTGAGTCAACTCCTCGATATCCCTGTCAGGCAGTCCTACAGGGTCCTTTTAAAGGTCAAGGTTGACGGCAAATACAAGAACGAACCTTTTTTCTGCCACTCCAGGGACGTAAGCAGATCGGGCATCCTGCTCGAAACAGAAAAGGTCCTGTCCAGGGGTGACTCGATATCCTGCGCTTTCTTTCTCCCCAATTCCAAAAACATAACTGCAGGCGGACAGGTTGTAAGGGTCTTAAAATCTGCATCAGGTACTTATATGTACGGTGTTAAATTCTCCGATCTCGATCAGGATTCTGTGGCAGCTATCGAGTTTTTTATCAAAAACAGATCCGCAAATACATCATAAAAATTACATAATCATACTATTAGAATTTCAGCTGGATTTTAATATATGCATTTTTCCTTAGATCTTCAAGTGCCTCTTTCAGCTTTTCGTTCAGCTCTTTTTCCGTAAGATATTTCTCGATTTCTTCTCTTGCATCCTCATAATCCCTCCCTGAAAACTTCAGGATATTCCTCTTATAAAAATCCTCGATCCCGGTCTCACTGACTTTTATAAAAGCCCTGACCTTCAAATCGATATATTCTTTCATCACCTCATCTTCCGAGGAAGCCTCTATCCTGTATTTCTTTGCCTCTTTCAACAACAATTTTCTGTTAATCATCGTATTTAAAACTTCGACCTCGCTGATTTGAGGAGATAACTTAAGGGTATTTTTATACTGCTGCCGGAATTCGCTCAGGGTTATGGCCTCGTCATCCATAAAGGCAACAACCCTGTCGATCAATTCAGCATAAGAAAATGTAAAATTGGAAAAAGAAAAAAAGAGTTGAAACAGCAGAAAAATAAATAGTATTAAAAATAATTGCGGCCGCTTTTTATATTTCACATTTCTCATTTATTACCTATTTTAAAACGCGTGTCCAATACTGAAATGCAATGCACCCTTGCTCTCATGAGGTTCTTTCTTTAATTTAATCCCGTAATCCACTCTTATCGGGCCGACGGGTGTATTGTATCTCAATCCTATCCCTGCAGTATATTTCAAATCAGTCGGGTCCAGGTTCTTTGCATTTATCCATACGTTCCCCATATCCAGAAAAGGAACAAGTCCGAATCCCCTGCCTATCGATGTGCGAAATTCCACATTCCCCATTATAAAAGCGTTACCTCCTGTCGGGTTGCCATCAGAACCTTTAGGCCCAAGCGTATCCTGCTCGTAACCCCTGACAGTCGATCTGCCGCCGAGAAAGAATCTTTCGACTATGGGCAGTTCATTCGTCTTTCCAAAACCATATGCAACACCCCCTCTCAACGACAGGGCAAGGGTGACCCTTTTATTCAGTTTATGAAAACTGCTTCCATATATTTCGAGCTTTGCGAAATTCGTCTCTGACAAAAGCAGAAATGAGGCCGCTTTCAGAGAAATACCTGCAATAATACCTTTGGTGGGCTCAAACAGATTATCCCTTGTATCATATATTACCGCGGGTCTGATACTGCTGATTGCGAGTGTGCCCGTGTCCTCTTTGCTCAAAATGACATCGG